>PMIN01000089.1 GCA_003158275.1 Methanobacteriota archaeon | reverse complement strand
GGCCGCGTCATCAGTTCGCTGCTCGCGGCCCGCTTGGGCAGCAGCGTCGCTTTGGAGGTTAATCCATACTGGATACAGCTTCAACTCCCGAACGCGCTGAGCGCGGAACTCGTCGCTGAACTAGTCCGACAGCTAAAGCCGGAGTTTCTTACGCCGTTGATTGACATGACTCTCAAAAATAGCATGCTGCTTAGGTGGAAGCTAGTGCACGTAGCACGCAAGTTCGGCGTCATCGAGAGGGACGCGGAATCTAAGTATTTCAATATCAACAAGCTGATGGATCTTCTGAAAGATACTCCCGTTTATGAGGAGGCGATACGCGATATCGCACACGACAAGCTCGATCTGGAGCGCACTTGCCATATTCTCAGGGAAATTCAAGACGGCGACATACGAGTAGTCACGTCGAAACTGAGCCCCATGAGCAGGGAACGGCATTATGGTGCACGGGATCTGCTTGTAACCGACAACGCAGACAGGTCAATTCTCATGGCGCTCAAAAACAGAATTATGAATGATCGTGTAATCCTTTTTTGTCTCACGTGCAAGAAATGGAGATCGAAACGAAACGTGGCAAGCGTGCCCGAGCAGCCACAATGTCCACTATGCAGTTCTAAGTTGATTGCAGCGCTGAAGCCGTGGGAAGATGAGGACGTTGTCATTGTCACCAAGTCTGAAAGAGCGAAAACTCCTGAGGAGAAGGCGCGGACAAGGCGCGTCTATAGAAATGCTAACTTGGTTCTTTCTCACGGGAAGAAAGGAGTCATCGCTTTAGCATCGCGCGGCTTGGGCCCTGAAGCCGCATCAAGAGTCATCCGAAAAGCGCGCCGAGATGAAGAAGGTTTTTACCGCGATATCTTGAGGCACGAGCGGCAGTACACGCTGACGCGTAGGTTCTGGCACAACTGACGCGAGCACTTTAGTTCTCGGCGCGTCGCTTCTGCAAGGAGGCTAGGGCGCGACAGTCGTTTTGTCACGCTCGAAATATGATGGCATGTATATATACAAAAGTCCCGATAGAGTGAAATATGAGCTATCTCACGGAGGCTTCGGAGCTAACCAAGCAACGACTCGACATCATTCAGGAACTGCAAGAGTTGCGGGGCAGCGAGATGATCTGCTACGTTACCGGCGACCGTCCAACGAATGCTAATATCCCCGGGATGAGTAGCCAAGTGTCGCAAGATCACTTGCGTTTCGTTTATGACCATCTCGATCGCTTAGGCGAGGTCGATCATTTGGACCTGTTTATCTATACTCGCGGAGGAGACGCTGACGTCCCGTGGCCAATGGTCAACTTCATTCGAGAGTTCGCGACAAAGTTCTCGGCACTCGTGCCGTATCACTGTCATAGCGCGGGAACACTGATTTGTCTTGGTGCTGACGAAATATTGATGGGAACAGGCGGAACGCTTAGTTCGGTCGATCCGACTACCGCAAACCAATTCAATCCTCGCGATCCGTTAAATCCTGCTGTCCCTCTTGGCATTAGTGTCGAGGACGTCACCGCATACCTCACCCTTGCTCGCGAAGCTGCTAAGATCAGCGAGCAGGACCACATAATTGAGGTCTTCAATGAACTTGCAAAGCAAGTTCATCCGCTTGCGCTAGGAAATGTTTACCGGCAACACACGCGTATCCGAATGTTGGCCACGAATTTACTTAAGATTCATATGCGCGGTGAAAAAAACGAGGCCAAGGTCACTCAGATAGTGGAAATAATGACCGAGAAACTGTACACACACACGCACTTTATCAACAGACGTGAGGCGAGGAAGGTTATTGGTTTGAACGTGCGCGACCCGGAACGAAAGGTTGAAAAACTCATGTGGGGCCTATTCCAAAACTACGCCGCTGATATGCAACTTTACGAACCGTTTGATTTGAACATGTTCGTTGGGGACGAGACGTACAAGGAGGGAGTTGCTAAAGGCGCATTTATCGAAAGCTTAGAAATGATGGACGTATGGGGGTCGGTGTTTGCTGTATCCAAGAATAAAGCGGTTCCGCCTAATCTGCCTGCACCGATCTCGCCGGAACGAATTCAAGCGTTGCAAGGTCTGCCATTCAAGATCGACGTCAACATATTGAAAATGGGGTGGGAGCGGGCGCTACGCGAGAATCAGACTTGATTTCGCTAGCTGTGTTTAAGGACTGAGCCCTCGCGCCGCCGTTGCTAGAACTTCATTTAGGGTTTGAAACCGCCTATATGAGTTTTAAAACTATGTAGCCGACGACTACAACTACAACCCCAATTATAATCAAGCCTACGATCGCCTTAATGATGATATCAACGATGTGCAGCCAGCCGCCAAACACAAGCATGGGCAGCAATAAACTTCCAATCCACCACCCGAGGAGTAAGAAGAGGATCAGTATGATGATAACTGCGACAACCAGCAACGCNNGTAAAAACGTTTCCATCTCGCATCAGTGGTTCCTCGATTGCCTTTCTCGACAAGTCGGCAGACGTGCTATGGGATTTTGCACTGGAAGCGAGTAGAACGCATTTAGGTCAGTCCCGGGCTCACGCACATCCACCGCAGGGGGCGTGCGGTCACGCTGAAAACATGGAAACTGAGTAGTTGAAGTTCCTATCCAACAGAATGCGGGGGGCCAGAGGGAACCAAAAATGTGCGCGATCAATGTAGCGTGAGCTTTGTTGACAATCAGCCGCTGTATTGTCGTCCCACTCGTCGTCCACTCTCAGCGCCCAGCCATTTCTTTGAGGCGCCATATAGTTTGACCGAGCGCTGCTCTAACGATCACGCAGGTTGGATTACCTGAGTAAGTCCGGCCGCTAAGTAAGCTTCGATAACCACAAGGGTTAATGCATTGCAGCCGCGTCGCGCAATCACCAGAGCATTTATCTATGAGCATCCATCTATACTCATAAGTAGTTTTTGAGGTGATACAATGCCAATCTTACAAATCTCCGTGCCCGACATATCTCAAAGTACCGGGATCATAATTGCAATTGGATTGGCTATTTTAATCATCATTGTTGCCGTAGCCCTAGTGCTGAGAGCCCATCGGCGGAGCTCACCGGCACAAGAAAGTGGAAGCTCTATCGACGGAGCCGCAAGCGAGGAGGAAAGTTTTGAAGAAGTGGCTGTACCAGAGGCGTACCGAGAAACGGCGACCACGATACCTCTTTCTGATGAAACTTACCAAGATCTCGCCTATATGCCGCCGACGGAAGTGCAACGCGAGCCGGAACAACCGCCGTACTCTGCGGTTCCAAAACTACCTCCGAAAACTACCACAATAATCAAAGGCAACGTCAATATAGCCGCTGTCACAGCTAGTGCCAATCAGGCGGCCGAGATTCGCACTGAACTCACCGCCCTAAGTTATAGTGACGCAATCACTCCAATCGAGGCCGTCATTGACGAACCGAGTTTGGCGACCAAGATCAATGAAGTGAAAGATGATCTCGATTCTAACGAGACGCTGAGTGTTATACTGTTGAAATGCGTCGATATCGCAAAGTCATTGAATCGAAGAGCTGATCTCACGTGGATACACCGTGAGCTTTTCGGCTCACCTGAATGGGACGATGCCGTTTATCTTGACGTAAGCAACGAGGACGCGTTTCCTGCGTATCGGCAAATCGATGCAACGATGTACCTGAACTACACGCCCGAAGGTGAAGCGTTCCCGACGATTGAAGAATATGCGATCCCCGTGTTTGAGAACCGCTCACTTTACGCGCTTGAGAAGATATTGGAATCTGCTAACATTCAAAACCAGGACTACCTTGTGCTAAACACACCTGCCCCCAGTCAATGGCCTAGCACGGCCGCTCTGGGAGAACTCCTACCACTCACCGTTTCGGTGAAAGACTACTTAGATATCTTAACTGAAGTGAAAAAGCAAGTTCAGGAATTCGTGAATTCGCTTTAACGAATGCTCTTGCTGTCCGGAAAACTCCTTGTTACCTGCAGCGGAGTTTTCCTTGTGATTCGAACTTTAACATTTTCATAAGCTGTGTATAGAGGCGCCAAATCACAGTAAGCACGCAAGCTGTCTGATGTTCCTACGAATCTAGACTCGCGCGTTTGACGAGATATTTACACTAGCGTACAACAGCAACGTCGAGGCGTTCGGCAATATTCTTAGCCTTCTTCTCTGCGATATGCGTGGCTTCGGGGCCCTTGCTTGTTTTAAACGCCGGTCACGCACGACATAACCCCCTCGGTCGAATCGGAAGCGAATACCGGGCTTGTTCGCAGTAGCGGCTCCCCGGTTTAAAGCTCACTATGCTCGACTAGCCGGCATCCTCGTGGTAGGCGAATCTGCTTGAGCAACTCCGTTGCATGATGCGAGGGGCACAAAACCACGTATATCCTCATCAGAAAAGAACGTGCTGTTTCCGACTGCAATCTGTCTGTAGGCTATGTCTCCGTGATATTTCTACCATCCGCGCGTTTGCAGGATTTCTTCCTTAGGTATCTGGCCTACAGACAGTCCTTTCATTGGTAGTCCGAGACCCTTGGAGATCTCTGCCAATGCTTTTGGGTCGTCAAAGTTGTTGACTGCTTCAACAATAGCCTTTGCCATCACTTCAGGTTGTTCTGATTTAAAGATTCCTGAGCCAACGAAAACGCCATCTGCGCCCATACGCATCATAAGAGCTGCGTCAGCTGGCGTAGCGATTCCGCCGGCCGCGAAGTTGACTACGGGCAACCTCTGCATTTCGGCTGTTTCGGCTGTCAGATCAGCGGGCGCCTCGATCTCTCGTGCAACGCGATTGATTTCTTGTTCAGATTTGCCTTTTAGTTCTCTGATCTTGCTCATGATGGCGTGCATGTGTCGGACTGCCTCTGACACGTCGCCAGTTCCCGCTTCGCCTTTGGTGCGGATCATCGCTGCGCCTTCGTTGATCCGTCTTAGGGCCTCTCCAAGGTCCCGCGCTCCGCATACAAACGGCGTCGTAAATCGTAGCTTGTCAATGTGAAATTGCTCGTCTGCAGGAGTCAAGACTTCCGACTCATCGATCATGTCAACGCCCAGCGCTTCCAAGATTTCAGCTTCGACGAAGTGTCCAATCCTCGTCTTGGCCATTACCGGTATTGAAACTGAGTCGATGATTTGTGAGACAATAAGAGGGTCTGCCATGCGCGCGACTCCCCCAGCCTTGCGAATATCTGCCGGAACGGCGTGGAGCGCCATTACCGCAACCGCTCCTGCCTTCTCAGCGATGATTGCTTGCTCTGCCGTGGTCACATCCATTATGACCCCACCTTTCTGCATTTTGGCGAAGCCCCTTTTCAGCAGTTCGGTTCCGTGATGCAGCTTTTCAATATCCACTCAAATCAACTCTCTTGCTTCAGACTATAGCACCTGAAGAGATAAAACTTATGCGGCTCTTACAACTCCGACTTAATTCTGTTTTGAATCTCTTCAGCAGCAAACCCTGGGCCGTATTCCCGTTTGTAAGCGCTGTACAAGTCTACAAGCTCTCTGAGCTTCATCTTCGAAATAAAGATGGGGCCACATTGTGCTTCAACTTGCTTCTTAAGTTTCTTGACGACGTCTCCAGCGCTTTCAGTGCCTCGCTCTTCATTCATACGCCTTTACTACGCTACGCAACTTTTTAATACTTTCCAGCCCAGTTATTTAAAAAAAGGTCTATCTGGTCTTTTTATACTGAAATTGTCGCGTGACGTGTGTTAAATGTCTAACGAACAGTTAAGCCTTGGCGCTCTTGAATATCTCAGAGACGACTTCGCACCTAGGCGGTGCGCCAGCTGCGGCAGTCAATTTTGGACACGAGAGGAGCAAAGTACCTGCGGTGATGCCCCGTGCGCGCCTTATACGTTTATCGGCGCTCCGGTTTTGAAAAAGCGCCAGCTCAACGATATACGGGAATTCTATCTGTCTTTTTTCGAGCGTCGCGGACACACTCGCGTTCAGCCATATCCAATCATTGCACGGTGGAGGGAAGACGTGCTGCTGGTCAACGCTTCAATATATGATTTTCAGCCACTTGTTACGTCAGGCAAGGTGCCTCCACCGGCGAATCCACTCACGATATCACAGCCATGCGTTCGACTGAAAGATATCGATATAGTCGGCAAAAGCGGCAGGCACCTAACGAACTTTGAAATGATGGCTCATCACGCATTCAATTATCCCGGATGCCAAATCTACTGGAGCAATGAAACAGTCGCGTATTGCGATACCCTCCTTCAAAAGTTGGGAGCCGACCCGTCGGCTATTACGTATAAGGAGAGTCCTTGGGCAGGAGGCGGTAATGCGGGGCTGTCGCTGGAAGTGCTTGTCGGGGGCTTGGAGCTCGCAACACTTGTTTTTATGGACATGCAGCGGTCAAAAACGGGGATGATGATCAAAGGTGAGCGCTATGAGCACATGGAGACCTCGATCGTTGATACGGGTTATGGCTTGGAGCGCATGGTTTGGGCGGCAAACGGCATGCCGACCATATACGATGCTGTAATGCCCGATATCGTCAATTACCTAATAGAAGGCACTGGACTAGAGCACTCGCTTGAAGATCCTCATTATGCGAACATACTCGCGCAAAATGCCCGACTCGCTGGTTTAGTTGGCGTGAACGCTTCCAATCTCCGCGGCCTACGGAAAAGAGTCGCGACTAGCATCGGCATTGCTGTTGAAGAACTCATGAGGATCGTGGAGCCAATTGAAACCGTATACACCATTGCAGATCATTCAAGATGTTTAGTGTTTATGCTGGGCGACGGTATCGTTCCTTCAAATGTCAAAGCTGGATACCTCGCTCGACTCGTGATACGAAAGGCGCTCCGCTCGTTGCAGGGTTTGAACTGCGATATCGGGTTAGAAGAAGTTATCAGGAAACAAATAGAGAATCTCAGCGCGTTCACATTGTACGAAGCTCGAGAGGAAACCATCATAGATATGATCCGGCACGAGACTACAAAATATAGCAGCACCATAGCTAAGGGCAAGAGACTTGTTGCCAGCCTGGCACAGCGCTATCGGGGGCAAAGTTTCCCNNTGATGATTTTTACTCTCTAATTACCAATATGCACGAGCGCGTCGAAGTTCGCGAAGAACCGTCCACAGAAAGTGTCCTCGACCTCCCTGCTACTTATCGATTATTTTATGATGAGCCGGAACACGTGACTTTTCAAGCGCGAGTCATCGGTCTGTCCAAGGGGGGCGTAATCCTTGATAGAACGCTTTTCTATCCCGGCGGCGGGGGTCAGCCGGAAGACACAGGCCATATCACCACAGGCGTAGGAACGAAAGTTCGAGTGCTAGCCGCGCGCCTCGTGCAGCAGATTGTGATTCATGAAGTGGAGGACGTTACGCCTTTTGTCATCGGCGAGAGCGTGCGAGGTGAAATCGATATCGATAGAAGACAATCGCTTGCTCGACATCATACTGCGACGCATATCTTACTTGCGTCGATCCGGGATGTTCTTGGCAATCATATTTGGCAGGAAGGGGCGCAGAAAGGAGTAGCTAGGTCGCGCCTTGACGTTTCGCACTACAAGAAGGTGACCGATGACGAACGGAAAGAAATTGAGCGAAGGGCTAACCGCGTGATCATGGATGACCTTCCGGTGGAACAGAAATGGATGGATCGAAACGAAGCGGAACAGGCGTACGGGTTCGCACTCTACCAGGGCGGAGTGCCTCCNNGGAGCGGTCATTCGAATAGTGCACGTGGGTGCCGACGTTCAGGCGTGCGCGGGAACCCACATGACGAGCACGGGCAAAGTCGGACCGTTGAGAATCGTAAAGACGGAGCGAATACAAGATGGGGTCGAGCGATTTGAATTTGCTGCCGGCATCGCGGCGATATTGTACGATCAGGAGCGCGATGCTATCATCAATAAATCCTCAAACACTCTGCGAGTCCCTCCTCAACAACTCCCATCAGCCGTAGCCCGTTTCTTTGAAGAATGGAAGCAGAGGGGCAAGGCACAGGCATCGGCGGCAGCGCTCGAACCAACTGTGAGAGTCGACGAGACTGTCGGCTCCATTCAAGTTTCAAGCATGAAAATTGACGGAGACGTGAAAGAGCTTCTGCGTATCTCACGCGGGCTGTTAAAGGACAACGCCGTTGTGATTCTCGGAGGGGTGCGCGCCGGCCAGGCACATATGGTTGTCACCGTGGGCACCGAAGCAGCGAAAAAAGGGATAAACGCCGCTGTGGTCGTAAAAGAGGCGTGTAATCTCCTAGGCGGTAGTGGTGGGGGGCGGCCTGAGCGAGCGCAGGGAGGCGGGCCGCGCGCAGACAGGATAGTTGAAGCCATAGAGAAGGCTAAGAAACTCGTACGCGAGAAACTCGAAGCAATCGGGCAAGCAGGTTGACTATGCATTTAGAATGTATCAAGTGCAGCAAGAAGCACGACCTCTCAACCGTCGCGAATACGTGCAGTTGCGACGGTCTCCTTGAAATCAGGTACGACTTCTCGAAAGTACAATTCAGTCTAGAAGATCTTTCGGCTATTCCGCCGCACGTGTGGAAATATCGCGAACTCCTTCCGATCTCAGGGGTTCCCATCTCGCTAATGGAAGGAGGGACGCCTCTTTACCGATGCAAAAGGCTTGAAGAGGAGTGTGGCGTCAAAGAGCTGTACGTCAAGCACGAGGGGATGAATCCTACAGGCTCGTTCAAGGACAGGGGCATGACCGTTGGTGTTTCGATGGCGGTTCAGCTGGGGAAGAAGAGCGTTGCCTGTGCAAGTACCGGCAATACTTCTGCCAGCCTTGCAGTTTATGCAGCAAAGGCGGGCATCCCGGCAGTTGTCCTGCTCCCGGCCGGAAAGGTGGCAGTGGGGAAAATTGCACAGGCCCTGATGCACGGGGCAAAAGTCATCTCTATCCGCGGTAACTTCGACCAGGCCCTTGAGATGGTCCAGGAGGCGAGCAAAGAGCTCGGCCTCTACCTCCTCAACTCCATCAACCCGTACCGTCTCGAGGGACAGAAGACTATCGGGTTCGAGGCGCTCGACCAGTTGGGGGATGTCCCGGACCGGTTCGTGCTCCCGGTGGGGAATGCCGGCAACATATCGGCAGTCTATAAGGGATTCACGGAGCTTGAAGAACTTGGGTTCATTGACCGGTTCCCGATGATGACCGGGATCCAGGCCCAGGGATCAAGTCCGATTGTAAAAGCGATCCGAGAGAACCTGCCCGAGGTAATCCCTGAGAAGAATCCCGAAACCATTGCAACCGCAATCAGGATCGGTGCACCTGTGAATGCCGAGAAGGCCCTCACTGCCATCCGCAAGACCGGCGGCCTTGCAGAGACCGTAACCGATGATGAGATCCTGCGGATGCAGCGGGACCTCGCGCGAAAAGAAGGCATTGGCGTCGAGCCCGCTTCTGCGGCTTCGGTTGCCGGTATACGCAAACTTGTTGAGGCAGGTACAATCGACCGGAATGAGAGGATTGTCTGTGTTGTGACCGGCCATCTCCTTAAAGACCCGGACACGGTGATCAAACAATGCGAACCCCCAACCGAGATCGACGCCGATCTTCCGTCGCTGCTCTCTGCGCTGCACTTGTAATCCTGCTGGTTGCGGTGCCCCCCGCGGGTGCCCTGTCAGCAGATTACCGGATCTTTCCCAATGGCACGGAGTACCAGGCGTCTATCGAGATCAACGATACTGCCCGGTATGAATTTACCGATATGGGATTTATGGGTGAGAATGTTCCTTTAACGGTTGGCGACGTAAACCTTACGGCAAACGGTATGCCGGTTGAATTCAACGAGAGTACTCCGTGGGGTCGCCCCCATGCCATTACGTTTGCGAGGGGGTATTATACGGTATCGTACATCGCACCACTGCGTGACAACCACCTGCAGGGTGTTTTTGAAAAACCCTACCATGTGAATGTGACAATCCCGCGGGAATTCAACGTACAAAATCCGCTCCTTGCCCGCCTGAGTACCGGGGCTAATGTGACACGTTTTTCTGACAATTCGACCCTTGTCGAGTGGAACAGGTCATTCAGTTTTGACCTGCGGTTCTATGACGAAACCCGTGAACAGCTCCTTTATTTTTTCCTGCAGTTCATGGGAATACTCGTTCTCGTCCTTGTTGTTATTCCCTACATCCTGTCAATGAAGAGATCAGAATAATTTTTAGTGATTATATAAAGTCCACCACTAATCTGAAGGTAGGTAGATGAAATGCATAGTATGGATTTCCGAGAAATAGGGAGACTTGTATCAGAAGACAGGCTCTCCCTTATGTATCCTTGGAACGTCCGGGGGGATACGGTATGTTCTTCCTGTGACTTCTCTCACCCCTGCAGGGAATATACTCTTGAACCTGTGAGAGGTCATCATACCTCAAATAACAGAAAAATTACGAA
>PMIN01000032.1 GCA_003158275.1 Methanobacteriota archaeon | reverse complement strand
ATGAAGATCCTCATGGTAGCTCCGCTTCCGCCTTACCATCGCGGCGGAATAGAACGAGTCGTTGGTGAGCTCGCACAGCGGCTGTCTCTAGATCATGATGCCGACGTACACGTGTGGTCAGGAACCCTCGGTCACGCCCGAACCTGCGACTGGAAGGGCGTGCACGTGAGAACGTATCCGACGAGCAAGCGAGCTGCGTATGCTTCTTTAAGAATGTTTACGGATCTCAAACGATTTGCGCGCGACGTTGACGTTGTCCACGCGCACGGTTCGAGCACTTTGATCCCGCTCGTGGCCGCCTTGACCGCCGGTCGCACGCCGCTCGTTATTTCACCTCATTTCCATCCACAGGCATCGAACAATCTTCTCGGCATTCTTAAATTCCCATTCGACCGCACTGTCGATCGGTACACCTTAAGCAAAGCGAACAAGGTTGTCTGCGTTTCAGAAACGGAGGCGGCCACAATTCGTGAACGCTTTGCCGTCGAGAACAAGCTATCCGTTATCTACAACGGGGTGAACGCAGATGAGATTCAAGATGCCGAGCCCTACGAATTTGATGGTACGCTCATCCTCTACGTCGGTCGGCTCGAGCGCTACAAGAATGTGCAGCGCGTTATCGAAGCAGTCGATTATTTGCCTGAAGACTTCGCGTTCTACGTTATCGGAGAAGGGCCGTACACGAGCGAACTTAGGGCAATCATCCAACGGAACCAGCTAGGGGGCCGCGTGCGGTTACTCGGCACTTGCACCGACGCGGACCTATACAGATGGATGAAAACAAGCGCTTTGATCGTGAATTTGTCGGAAGTCGAGGCGTTTGGGATTACAGTGCTCGAGGCGCTCGCCGCTGGAAAGCCTGTACTTGTCAACGATGTGTTCGGTCTGCACGAGCTCGCGGAGCGATTTCGGGGCGCTGTCGTTTCGATACAGGCAGGAAAGACGAATGCGCCCGAACTGGCAAAAGCGTTGGAGGATGCTGTGCGCTTGCACAGCGCGGTCGATCTCGACGAGTATCGCTGGGATCGCATTGCGTCTAGAACGCTGGAAACCTACAAGGAAGTTGAGAATCTCTGAGAGATCGTTAAGGGGGGAACGCGAGAGCGAAAAGCGCTTCGTTCTCGCAGATCTAGGCCCAACTCTTTTTCGGACAAATCTGCTGACGGCAACGCGGCGGCCAGAGGCCTTGCAACGGACTGGGAATGAGATTATTCGTCCCCGTGCAAGTCGTCTATGGAAGGCCGCAGCGAAGTCTATGGCGCGCGTCGCTCCTCGTGGGGGAGAGAAAACATTATAAGGCTATCTGAAAGATTAGGCCGCGCCGTGATTGGTCAGCTACATCTCGTTGACGAGGATCTCAAGTCACTGAAGGGGGTCGTGTATTTTCAGTGGACTTACCGCTGGATGATCGATTTTGTTAACGAACTTTCGAATATGTTAGGTGACGTCCGGGCGTACTCGCGCGGCATTTTTGGGACCTACCCGTGGGGGCGCTATCGGTCGCGGACCTATGTGTTCAGCGCGAGAAGCTACATTCCGCTTGTGATCGACTTTCTACGCTATAAGCCAGACATTTCCATATTGCTGGCATCTGAAACGTCCATCACTCTGTCGATCTTTGTGCTCGCCAAACTAGTCAAATCGCGCGTCGTGCTCGTCGTTGAAGAAAACGAGGAGAGAATATTTGACAGCTTGGTGCTCAAGGTACTCGCCAAGCTTAAACGGACGGTTGTGAGTGCGGAACACAAAGCTTCCGACCTTATCATCGCTGAGTCTGAAGCCTCAAGAGAATACTTATTGAGAATGGGGTGCAATCCGGCCATTATTTTTTCATTGCCACACGGCGTCAACATCGATGATTTTCGGCCCGAACGGAAGAATCTGGAACTAGCGCGCAGGATCGGCGTGCGCCCAGGCGATTTGGGCAAAAACATCGCCCTTTTTGTGGGAAACTACAACGAGTACAAAGGGGCCGAGTTCATGACGGAGGCAATTCTGAACTTCCGCTTAGACGGCCGACTGGTGTTCCTTATTCCTGACAATGGGCCCGTGTTTCTCAAGCACGCGGATGAGCTCAATGCGTTGCCAAACGTTTATGCGTATCCGCCGATAGACGACCAGCAAATGCCAGATCTTTACAATCTCGCCGATATCGTTGTCATTCCGTCAATGCGCTGCCCTGGCACGAGTAGTGACCGCTCACCGAACTCTTTAACAGAGGCAATGGCATCTGGCAAAGCGGTCATCGGGACGGCAGTTGGGGGGATCCCTCTGATCATGGGTAATGCCGGGCTGCTTATCGCTCCCAACGATTCGAATGCCATAGTCGAAGCGCTTTCAACGCTGGTGGCAGATGCCGAGCTAAGAAAAGCGCTCGGAAAGAAAGCGCGCGAGCGGGCGGTGACAGAACTAAGCAACAAGGTTTATGCGCAACGGATCTTGGAGCTGCTTTCGCGCGCGCGAGACTGATATCGGACATCTAGCGAACATGTCACGTCGCGCGGCGCCTAGGCGGTGCGCTCTCGTTGTTGGGCTGTCGAAGTGAGGGCCAGGCAATTGGTTTCGTATGCGTGTCCCCTCCTCGGGGCCTAGCCGACATCGTGTCGTCGAAGAAAAGAAGCGATATATATAGCGACATTAACCTAACGGTAGTGAAGGCCATGAGACTGTTAGAGTCTGCGCTTCAGAGCTTGAGACAAACCATTGCGAGGGCTCTTTTCAGCCAAGATCAGCAGGAGTAGAATTCACGTGAGCGATCGGCGATCACTAACCGCACTATTCGCGTCCACGTTCGATCTCGTAACCGGCGATTATTTGGCACCCATCGGCGTGGTCGTGTCAGCGATCATTATTGCCGTCAACTTGGTCACGCTCAACTCCTACTACATTTTTTCCACTGTCCTGGCAGTATTGATCGGTTGTGCGCTCTACGCGGGACTGAACAGAAGAATCCCGGCACCGCTCGCTCTTTCGCGACCTCAGCTCAGCGCGCTAGCAGAGAGTCGCGCCCACAAAGTGCTCACCACACTTTTCTTCGGCTTTTTAAGCGTGTCCATCGTTTTGCTATATATAACAGTATATTCGCGTCCCCCTCTTTTTTTCGTTTTGACCGCTCTCATCGCCGCATCCATCGCAATAGAGATCGCAATCACTTCGAAC
>PMIN01000135.1:373-5625 GCA_003158275.1 Methanobacteriota archaeon | reverse complement strand
GCCCCAAAACACATTTGCGCTGGAGGAGACTTGCGGGGGTTAGCGTACTGTTGCATGCCCGTAAAGGAGTGTCCACTACGCTATGTTCTGAAACGGGCGGGGATCTCCCAGGAAGAGTACGTCAAAATCAAAGAGAGCTTCAACAACACAAAGCTAGGGGCGGGACCAGACACATGCTTCGGGAGCATGGTGTGGTGCTGCAAAATTACAAGGCCGTGCCCGTGGAGAGATAGCTCTCTGCAGGACCTAGGTTTTTCCGACGTTGACTACATGCAACTCAAAAAGCAACTTGCAGAGAGATTTCTTAGCTGTCGAGACCTTGACTGAGCTCTTAAACATGTACGACCCGGATTTCATAGCAGGTTGTGCAGAGCTAGCAATGTTGCTCGAAGTGTCTGCGACACCAAAGCCGGGCAATGTAGACCGAACGCATGACTTTGACGATGTAAGTTACGAACATTTTCTTGCATCTGCGGTTGGCACTTTTCCTGTCTTCAAAAAAGCAGCGTCAGCGCAGCATCGGATAGGCGGTCTGATTCTCGATGCAGTTCAAGCGAGTGCCACCTGGCAGAGCGCTGGGAACTGCCACTTTGGCGCGATCCTGCTGCTGATCCCTTTATGTACCGCGGCACGGAAAAGCAGCACGATATCTCAGCTCAAGACTAACCTGGTCCGTGTCGTCAAGGACACTTCGAGCGCCGACGCGATCCAGTTCTATGAATCTTTTCGGAGCGTGCACATCCGCGTCGGGGAACATCATTATCTTGACGTGAATGACACGTCCTCATTGCAAGCAATCAAGCAACAAAATTTGACGCTGTGGGATGTCATGCGAATATCGAGCCCAAACGACACCATTGCAAAAGAATGGACTGAAGGGTTTCCTCGCACCTTTTACGGCGCCGAGTTGATGACACACTATGTTGAATCGGGACTCAGTGTCAAGAGTTCAATTGTGCACCTATTTCTGCGACTCCTAAGTGAGTTCCCCGATACGCTTATAGCAAAAAAATTCGGCACTGATGTAGCCCTTGAAGTTTCGGCAAAAGCCGCTCACATACTGAAAGAGGACGGCGCTGATGAGTTCGACAGAGAGCTCATCGCAAGGCACGTTAACCCCGGGACGACAGCCGATCTGGTAATCGGATCATTATTTGTCGTGCTCTTAGGAGGCTTCCGTTACTGATGGACGTGCAATTTCACGAAGGTATCTCAGAAGTCATAGCAACGACGCGCAATGGCCAGCCCAACGCCGCTCCTATGGGCGTCATAAATCGCGGCTTCCTCTACATTGCCGTTTACAAAGACAGCCACACCTTTTTGAACGTCAAGAAAAATCGGCAGCTGGTTGCCAACTTTGTTGCAGATCCGTTGCTTTACGTAAAAACCGCCTTTGAGGATCTCGATCCCGATTTTTTTTCCCTCGATGATGGGGCACCAGTCCTAAAGGCAGCGTACGCATGGGTAGAATTTACGTGTTCGATTTTGGAAAAACCGACTCAAAAAAGCGCTGTAGTAAAAGTTAAGCCTGTGAGATCTGTCGTCTTGCAGAGGCCGATAATACCTGTGAGCAGAGCATTTTGCGCTGTCCTTGAAGCAACGATTCACGCAACACGTTATCAGGCCCTTGAAGACCCAGCTTACCTTAAGCGGATGGCTCACTGCGAGGGCATCGTTAGAAAGTGCGGTGGAAGGCGCGAGTTTGAGGCATTCGAGCTCCTAAAAAAATATCTTGGACAAGCGCCCACATCCAAGCAGCAGGATTAAGATCAGAACGAGTGGAGAGGCTATGGCAAGAATCGCGTGGGGCATTACGGGAGCTGGGCATCATTTACGGGAAACGTTTGATTTGTTCGTCAGAGCAAAGGAAGTCTACGGCGACCGCGTCTCTGTTACTTCATTTGTCTCACGAGCTGCAGAGGAGGTTACACGGGTATACGGCCTTTTTCAACAATTGGAGCGAGTTTCTCCTGGAGGGTACATGGAGGAGGTCATACTCGAACGCGAACAAGGATGGAGCTACCCAAAGACTGGGCGCTTCTCGCGCGGCATCTATGACGCATTGGTTGTGTCCCCGACTACGTCCAATACAATTGCCAAAATAGCCCACGGCATTGCAGACTCACTTGTTACTAATGCGGTCGCGCACGCCGTGAAAGGCGGAGTTCTGGTTTTCATCGTTCCTGTCGATATTGCAGGCAGCGTTAAAAGTCCGGTACCTTACTTCATAAACAGAGATCTCTGCACTGGATGCCAAGAATGCGCTCAAGCGTGCCCAAACGATGCGATTGACGAGCAAATCGACTACCTCAGATGCAATGGCTGCGGCTTGTGCAAAGACGTTTGCGATTATAACGCGATCCAAGAGGGGACGGTGAACCTTGTCGTCCGCGACATTGACAAGAACAACGTCAGAACCCTAAGAGATTCAGAAGGAATCACGATTCTGGACAACCCTCATCAGCTTGAGAAGGCACTTTTGACAGTCATCTGATCCGCACGTCCGAACTGAGACGCCCAGTTTGATGTTTTATTCGGGTAATTTAGCGGCTATTCCTATGATTCAAGACGCGTGCCTTAAGTGAATAACTTGTTGACCGAAGACGAGGCGACACGTGGCCCCCGGCTTTAGATCTGCCGGCCTGTATGGCGCATAGTATGTCCTGCACAGTGACGCCGCTCGCTGTATCTACTTCAGTGTACCCAAAACCGACCGTCTCCACGTAGTGAGAATCACTTCCGCCGGTGACCCCAAGGTTCAGCTTCGCAGCTGAACGAGTCGCGAGATAATTTGAGACTCCAAGCAGGTCCCTTGAATTAAACGCTTCGACAGCGTCTATCCTCTTGTTGCGCAAACTCCGAATGCCATTTCTGAACAATTCGAATGGATGCGGCGCCACGACGATGCCACCGCCGCCGTGAGCGCATTTAATGGTTTCACAAACAGATAGACCAGGAGGCACAAGAGTGTGATTTCCGAGCGTTATCAAATGGCCCTCCGCTGTTGAGATCTCGGCGCCCGGTAGTATGATTAGATTCAGTCCCAGATCCTCCGTAAGCCTCGCTGCATCAAAGAAAGATTGCACAGAATCATGATCAGTAATCGCGAGTCCGTCCAGACCCGCTTCTTGTGCCTGCTTAAGTATCGCTTCGACTGAGCTGTTTGAGTCAGGAGAGAAGTGTGAATGAATGTGCAGATCAAACCTCATCATCAGTAATTCTGATATAACATATTAAGAGTATGTAGTTAGTGGTGGAAATTTATAGTACGAGTGCTTGTGGCGACCGGTCGCTGCGCCGAACAAGTCGTTAAAGAGGCTGTAGGCGCAGCCGCAGATGTGTTGGTTCTAGATGTAGACATTGCGGCGCTGATGACGCCTTCCCTCTTAAGGGAGGCGTACGTCGAGTTCGCAAGACGGCAGAGTCACAAGCACGATCTGATCTTGATTCCCGGCGCTACGAATCCCGCTGACTTTGGGGCGCTCGGTAATGAGCTGAGCGTGAAAATTGCTCTGGGCCCAAAACAGGCCTATGATCTCGGTTTGGTGCTTAAATACCTCGATCAATCCCTACTGTCACTCAATACACCGGCTGACTGCATCATTCACGAAAAGCGTAAAAGTGACACCTTGAACCTATTGACGCAGCTAGAAAGATCTGCAGCCTATGATTTCAAAATTCGAGACCTCAAAATTGGGGGAAACTCTCGAATGAAGGTGCTCGGAGAGATAATCGACGCCCCGGTTGCAGATGCCAAGCGCATTGCTTTACAGCATCTACGCAACGGGGCGGACATCATCGACGTGGGCATACCTCTCGGGACCGCGAAGCGCGAGGTGAGTCGCACTTTTGCGGAGGTCAGCGCGGTTACCGGTGAGTACAACGTCCCCCTCAGCATTGATAGCCTCGATCCAGAGCTTATATGCGCTGGAATAGAATCAGGCGCTGAACTCGTTCTCTCATTTACGGCAGAAAACGCCGCCGAGATAGGGCCCACAGTCGCAAGAAAAGACCTTGCAGTTGTAGTGCTGCCCGAAAACGGCGACGTTTGCTCTACCGTGGCCCTAGCGCGCACTTTTGGCATCAGCAAAATCATCGCTGATCCCGTGTTATACCCGATAGGCAGTGGCGCCTCCAACTCGCTCGCGGAGTACCGCCGCGTCAGATCGGTCAGCAACGTCCCACTGTTTCTCGGCGTCGGCAACATCGTTGAGCTTATGGAGGCAGACTCCATAGGCGCTAATGCTCTGCTTGCCGGTCTGGCAATGGAGCTCGGGGTTGGCGTGCTCTTCACTCCTGAGCACAGTGACAAAGCAAATGGCAGCGTTAAGGAGCTGAAGACAGCGGCCCAGATGATGCAGCTCGCGCAGCATCGAAAAAGCCCACCCATAGATCTAGGCATTGATCTTCTCGTATTGAAAGAGCGCAGGCGGCGACCCGAGTATCAATTAACCAGCAAGAACGTCCTCGAGGCAAACGATTTTGACACAGCGCTGTGGGCGCCTGACCCATCTGGCAACTTCGTGATCGGGGTTAAAGATGGGATGATCGTTGCGAGGCACGACACGGGAACCGCCGTACGAGGCAAGTCCGCGAAACGCATACTTGATGCCATTGTTGAGCTTGAGCTCGTATCTACGGCATCCCACGCAGGGTATCTTGGACGTGAGTTGAAAAAGGCAGAAATCGCTCTGAAGCTGGGAAGGAGCTATGCACAGGATGATACATTCTGAGGTCTGGCCCTGTCAAAAGCAAAGACGAACTAACTTTCCGCTTGAAAGGGTGTGAACAAATCTCGCGTTCATTCATACGAATTTTGGTCGCTGCGAGAGCATTTCGGGTAATGTTAGTGGCCGATACGGCATTTGCTCGATTTCTTGGCGCACGTGATCTATCAGCTCATTAGTATACATCGATTCTTTTTGCCCCGAAAAGCGTACCGTCACGGCGAGGCTTTTCCTCTGCTCCTCTTTTTCCCCGATGACAACGACATAGGGCACCCATTCTTTCCCGGCAGAGGCGACTTTCTTGCTGACTGACTCATCGCGGTCGTCGATGTCAACGCGTATTTTCGCATTTCTGACCTCGCTTGCGACCTCTCGCGCGTATTGAAGATGCTTTTCGGAGACAGGAACGACCCTAACCTGCGTCGGCGCAAGCCATACGGGCAAGGCCGGCACTCTCTCGAGCGCCTGCGCCTCGAGGATCGCGCAAAGCACGCGCTCTATGCCACCCGTCGGGGACGTGTGCAG
>PMIN01000135.1:0-312 GCA_003158275.1 Methanobacteriota archaeon | reverse complement strand
TCATAAAATGCCCTCGTGCTCCGAAATATCGCCTGATATTTCACGTCGAGATCCAAACCCGATTTGAACCCGAGTCTCAGCTGCTCGATGAAGAAACGCTTGGCTTCGCTCATGTCTCGGCAAGCGGTGTGCATGTCAGGCATCGTAAAAGCCCGTTGGCGCTTGAGACCAGTCAATTCGCCCCGCTGCTCATACCTGAAAGAATAAGTCGAAAGCTCGTACAGTTTCAGCGGCAGGTCTTTTTCGGTCAAATGCATCTGGTGCATCATGCTAAACATACCAAAGCAGGCAGCGAATCTGAGCATCATATCG
>PMIN01000245.1 GCA_003158275.1 Methanobacteriota archaeon | reverse complement strand
CCCCCCCAAGGCGAGGCCTAACGGCTGATTTGCTCCTGCCCTCTGCTTCTGCAATGAGCCAAACGTCATCATAGCCATCGTATCGAAAGAGACGATGGAGAGGGCTAATGCGGTGGCAACGCCCGTAGCCACGAGAGGGAGCGTAACTCCTCCTCTCAGAACCAATCCTACCGCAACGTTTGCAACGGCCACTCCCGCCATAAGGAGTAAGACAAGGATTACACCCGCTTTCAGGTAGCGCTTGTAGATGTCTTCTTGATTCATCCCGAGCGAGAGGAAATACTCGAGCACGCCGTTATTCTTATCGTAGACGTAGAGCAAAATGACGGACGTCGCAAGCGTCACAGCAGCAATTACGGTCAGCGCGACGGAGAGAAGCGAGAATGACGTCCCGACGTAGATGCCGCTATTCCCGGGCACCCCTCCCAGGAATGCGTTGCCAAAATTTGCAGTAAGGATAGCCACCGACGTAAAGAATAACGCGAACACGATGTACGATTTGCTCAGAGCGAGTCCTCTCTTAACGGTGATTATTGCAGGTTTGCGCCCCAGTTGGCGCACAACGTTGTTCTTCACGCGCTCACCGGTTACGCCGTTTCGAACAGCTCTTGCAACGGGTTTTCGAGCTGCCGCATTTCCGTCACCAGTACCCCGTGTTCGATTAGCGTCTTCAGGATCCGTCCTGCCTCTTCGGGGCTCGAAACGCTCATGACGTAGTAGCCCTGCTCTCCCTTCTTCGCATCGACAATTTTTGAAATGTCAGTCGACGTCCTAATCCCAACCCTGTATTCCCTCAGTTTGATGTTTGCGATCTTTTCGGCGAGAGCGATGGTCCCATTTTTGATCAAGATGAGGTCCGTGCCGATGTCGTTCGCCTCGTAGAGGTTATGCGTGGAGTAAAGCACAATCCTGTCTTTGCTCAGTTTCATGAGGATGTCTCTGATCTCCTTCGAGTAGCCTGGGTCCAGGTTTGAGGTGGGCTCATCTATCAAGTACAGGTCGCGCTCTTGTAGGAACACCTTCGCGACTGAAACTCTTTTCTTCTGTCCCTGCGAGAGATCAGAGATTTTTTTATCCCTAAGTTCCTGAAGATGGAGCAGCTCGAGAACCTCATCAGCGCTTCCTCCCTGCATGTTCGCGTAAAAGGTGAGCGCGTTGTACACCGTCATCTCCTCCGGGATCGCGTTGTAGTGGGAGAGGTAGTTTATCCGCTTTCTGATGTCACGCGATGAGGTGACGTTTTCACCGTCAAACACGACTTCGCCCGAATATGGCTCTAAAATGCCGGCGATGGTCCGAAACAGTGTGGTCTTCCCTGCGCCGTTTGGGCCTAATACTACGTATATCGACGGCTCTTGTATCGTGAGACTTACGTCGTGCAAGACGGTTTTCTTGTTGTATCCCGAGTTTATGTTGTGCAGTTCTAGCGTGTGCACGTTCGAGGCTCCTAATGTGCTTCGTGTGACGTACTCTTGCGCTAAAGCGGCGGGCTTAGGTTATCTCGCTTTTGGTCGTCGAACTGCCACCACACAAACGAACCCACGAGTCCAGAGAGCCCAGCAAGACGAGTCACAAGTAACTAACTGTACTACGGTCTTAGACAGACGGGCCCGCCACCCCGCTGCCAAGTGCGAGAATTGACCCTACTAGTATTCGGTTCGATGTCGCGCGGCGCAATGGTGGGCAACTCGTTTCACCTTGTGACACGTTCTTGAGCATCTAAGGACATTGCGTGAAGCAATCATGCGCGTAAACAAAATTGTCTCGGAGTCATGCGAGCTGCCTGGCACGGCGCCATCGTGGGGGACGTCGTATGTCCATCAATAGAAGCATTATCACTCCTGACGGGAGCGCTCGCGACGCCCTCCCTCTTCCCGTGACGATCTAAGGGGCTCGGCTCGCCGGTTTTTTCATAATGCCAAAGGCCCCCACCACCCCCAATCAAACGCGTATTTCACAAGCAAGATTTGAGCAGCGTTAGATAGTTATAGAAAACGAAGGCATACTGAAAAAACAAAGGAGGTGAACCAAGGCTTATACAGGCCTTGGAGCGTGATGAGAGTAGCCGATAATGTGGAGGTGCTGGAATTATCCATGAAGAGTTTCAGGGGACAGACCATCATTCATCCGACACTCACCTGGGATGATGATACGGTGGTGCTGGTGGATGCAGGTTTCCCCGGCATGCTGCACCAGATCCGTGAAGCGATGGCTAGGGCAGGCGTCCCGTTCGACAGGCTCGACAAGGTGATCGTCACCCATCAGGACATCGACCATATCGGAAGCTTGCCAGATATTGTCCGAGAGTCTTCTCATAACCTCGACGTGCTGTGCCAAGAAGAGGAGAGGCCGTACATAGAAGGCCAAAAGCCGTTGGTTAAGATGAACCAGGAGCGCCTGTCGAAGATGCTGGGGTCGGTGCCTGAGGAACAACGGCAGCAGATGGAAGCGCTGTTTGCGAACCCGCCTAAAGCGAGCGTCACTACGGTAGTCGCGGATGGGGAGGTCTTGCCATACTGTGGAGGAATCACGGTGATCTTCACCCCGGGTCACACCCCCGGACATATCTGCCTGTACCTAAATCAGAGCAAGATCCTTGTTAGCGGCGATGCATTAGTCGCCGCAGACGGCGAGTTGCGGGGGCCGAACCCGCAATCAGCATACGATATGGAAACCGCCATGAAATCGTTGAAGAAACTAACACAATACGACATCGAAACGGTGATCTGCTATCACGGAGGCGTCTACAGGGATGACGCTAATACGCGCCTTGCGGAGTTAGCCAGCGCTGCACATTAGTGCCGCTTGAAGGATTGCCGCGGAAGGATTTTAGAGTGGTGGCGTTGCCGGAGCGTGCTGCCCACCAAACTGGGCATGTTGCTTACGACGGGGCTAGTTCGCCTCTCGCACCCATCGTAAAACTCTTTGCGCTGAGAAGCCCGGCCTTTTCGAACTCACCGAAACACCACAAAGCGGTGTAATCTAATCTACGCGTATATCCTAGTCGAATGTTAGTGATCTCTTCAATCGATTGCTGTGCGTTATAACAAAGAATCAAGTTACCGGACTAAAGTTATATTATGCTAAACATACTTAATATGCTAAGCATAGTGAAGAGTGCACGCCGCTGATGTGATGTCTCACGGATACCGTTGTTGTTGTGGTGCACCCCTTCCACACGACGCATCAAGCAGGTAAACAACGAGAGGAGTAGGCGTGCAACAGGATAAAGTAAAGATTCAGTTAAGCGGCATATCGCAGTCGATGTTGGGTTGTTTATGGGGCCGGGCACAGTTAAGCAAGAGGTACAGCTCACTATTTTACGATGAGAAAGCTATNNATCGGAGCAGGACTGGACACGACCTTTTACCGAGTCGATAACGGGTTGATTCACTGGTACGACCTTGACCTCCCTGCGGTCATTGACATCAGAAGACAGCTGCTGCCGGAACCTGACAGGGTAACATACATCGCGAAATCCTTCCTGGATCCGAGCTGGTGCAAGGACATCACTTACTCCAAAGATGGAGTATTCATGATAGCTGGCGGGGTGTTCCGTTTCTTTGAGGGGTCCCAGGTAAAACAGTTTTTTTCGATGCTGGCGGACAATTTCGACGGCGGCGAAATCGTGTTTAACATCAGATCGCGATCACCCGATGGCTTTGGCGCGGGGATGAATATCTTGTCGCCGGAGCAGCGGGACGTTATGAGAACAGCGCTGCTGGATGCGATAAAGGAGTGGTGGATAAATGCACCACAAGGCCAGAAAGAGAAACTGAACGACATGATAGCCACGCTCGAGCTCCCGACAAAGCCGAAAGGTAAGGCGTGGTCCGATCTCGAAGCGTGGTGGAATCAGCTCAACGAGAAGGAGACGATGGAGGTAATACGCGGCTTCAGGAGATCCTTCCGCGGCGACGTTGACGCGTGGGAGGTAAAAGACGCGCGTGAAATTACAACGTGGGATGACCGCATCACCGTGATAGACCAGTTTCCGATGTTTAAAAACATCCCACGAGATTTGTTTGACGCAGATATGCGGCGATTCATGGACTACAGTGATGAGAGAGGAAGGTCGAGTATTATTCACTTGCGAGTTTAATGTCACGAAGTCTGTGGGCGCTGTTTGGCCCTCTCGTCGCAGCTCGCGCTTTCAGCCACATACAGAAGGGTGTATCAGTTTTAAGGCAGCTACGCTTATGAACGAGCGAACAACAAACGATGCGTGGACAGCCGCAATGGTTTTGTTAGAACATTCGTAGGTGCCGTACACGGGTGATTGGGTTCATCGTAATAGCATCAGGCTGATGACTCTTGCCGCATCTGCAAGAAAATGGGACAGAGTCACTGTGTATGATCCAAGTGGATATCCTTGCCTTCGAGGAAAAGGAGGTCAAGATATGGGCCTAAGGAGAAAAGCTAAAAGGGGAGGGCATGCACGAGAGAGGTTACTTTGACGAGATTGCCCCACGATGGGATGATATGCGGCGTACCTATTTCTCTGAGGTTGTACGGGACCGGGCGCTCTCTGAGGCACGGGTACAGCGGCGAAAGCTAGCCGCTGACGTTGGGGCTGGAACCGGATTCATAACCCAAGGGCTTATCGGGCACGGCGTGGAGGTGCTCGCGATCGACGAGTCTCTCCCTATGCTGCAGGTACTCAGGCGCAAGGCGTTCAGCGGCGCGGGTCTACACTGCTGCATCGGGAGCGCCGAATGTCTCCCCGTTCGCGCCGGCGCCGTGGACTACGTTTTTGCCAACATGTGCCTCCACCACGTGGTGCACCCGGCAGCAGCGATAGGTGAGATGGCGCGGATTCTCAAGAAAGGGGGGCCGCTCATAATCACCGACCTCGATGAGCACGCGTTTGCGTTTCTCACGGAGGAGCGCACCGATCGATGGATGGGATTTAGGAGGGAGGATGTGCGCACGTGGTTTGCTGAAGCGGGGCTGAAAAAAGTCGTGGTGAGCAGCACTGGAGAGCGAGCGAGGGTGCCATCGGACTCCACTGACAACTGCGCTGACATCAGCATATTCATGGCACGGGGCACGAAATGAAGCAAGTCAAGGCTCAGTTTCTTTGGCTGCCAGCGGCTTCACGGCTGACGTCGGTTTGGACGCGCACCCGCCGTGCCGCTGCGGCCGTCATCCAGTAGAGACACAAGAATATCGGGCTCCTTCCTGAACGTATTTAGTCGCACGAGCCGGCACATTAACAACTGGCAGCGATTTTCAGCTCACAGCCACGATCCTAGGTCTACGTGTCGTCAACGCTCCGCCAGCGCTGCCTACTGAATGAGCTACGGAACGACTCGCGGCCATTTTAGCGCCCGCGAAGCACGCAAACCCGGGTGAAAGCACTTATGCTTGAACGTTGAATTATGTGATAGGTGATCAATCGTGCGTTACTTAGTATATTTCGAGATTCCTGCCGACGTAGGTAATAGCTTAGACTTCGAAGAAGGGGGGCCTGGACCACTCATTGGATATATCATGGATAGCTTCGCGCCCGAGGCGTCGTATACACAGGCCGGCCTGCGCGGTGTTTTCATGGTAGCCGATCTGGATGAGGCACAAATGACAGAGCTCATGCTCATTGTGTCGAGGAAGTTCAGCACGTACCCTGAGTTCACGCCCGTCATTCCTTTAGCGGCGACGCCTGGTATTGCCGCGAAGGCAATAGAAAAGGCGAAAAAAGCACCCTAGGTCGGGGATAGGTTCGCCTTTTTTAGGTGTGGAAGAGACCGCCTTAAATTTTATTGGTCCTGCACCGGACGTGTGGACTCCATTGACGAGGATTTGCTGCGCAGGCTCAGCGAAGTCGGGTGCAATAGCCTTTTCTCTGGAATTGAGTCTACAACAAACGAAAAGTTGAAACTCATAAAGAAGGGATTCACAACCGATCAAGTGATTGACGCGTTTGGCGTGCTTAAAAAGTACAAGTATGCGACGACCGCATCGTTTATGGTCAGGTTGCCTGAAGATAACCGCCAAAAGATCATCGATACCATAAATCTCGCCAAACGGATAAACCCAGATTTCGCGATGTTCTCGGTGACAACCGCCCGTATCCCGGAACCGAGTATGAAAACATCGATTATTACGATATAGAACTTATGGTAAACGATTGGAGCCANNGTGCGTCAACTTATATATGCGCGCCTCGTTTCTTAACTCGGGCCATCGCAAAGAAGCAGAGGGACTTCGTGCTGAACCCCGTTAAAGCAACTGTCACAAACGCCGTCGCAGTATGTCTTAAGTTAGGTGTTATAGATCTATGACGAAATTGCCAGCTCGAAATCGAACCGACAGCCCCAAAATTGTGCTTACTGCCGATGAAACGATGATGAGTCGGTACCGCGGAGGCATGTTTGTGGGGTTCACGACCTGCATGCCACAAGGGATTATTCCGGACTGGTTTTTCTTTCGCGTGTGGGCGCCACCGGTGCCACGAACGAATTTGCGAGCGCTCTATTCGGACTTCGGTCTTCGGATCGTAGAAGCAAGCTTGGCGAAGGAATTCGGCGAGGATGAAGTAGCAGTCGTGCACCCACACGACTTGGAGAAGGTCGTTGGCAGCAGAACTGAGATAGTAGCAGTAAGCGGCCACGATTTTCTCGGCATCAATCCGCCAACGTCTGAGGTCGTCGATTTGGTCGACAGGGGTCCTCCTTACAACAGGGTCAAGTTCTTGGAGCTTATGCAAAAACCGCTCATGAAAGAGAAGGTGGTGGTCGCCGGCGGCAAAGCCGCGTGGCAGCTCGCGGACGAGGCGACGATGGACAAACTGAACATCAATTACGTGCATCTTGGCGAGGGCGAAATTACGATCCCTCAAATGTTTAAGTCCATACTTGCCGGGGAGGAGCTGCCTAGAATCGTCACCGGAGTCAGCCCGCGCCTAGAGGAGATACCTAACATCATCGGTGCCACGATCCACGGATTAGTCGAAATC
>PMIN01000209.1 GCA_003158275.1 Methanobacteriota archaeon | reverse complement strand
TCTCTGAGCTGTCTTCCCTTTTCATTTCTTAGCCGCCGATGTCCGAGTTGTTTTTTTTGTTTGTTTAGACAGCTTATAAATTTATTTTAATGACCTTCGACAAATTTTTTGAATGAGCCATAAAATTGTAAATTTGAATCTAGAAACCTCGTCGTTATCTGTGCGAAAGTCCGTCCCTTTTTGGAGCAGAGCGACCTTGATCGTGGCATAGCGTTGATGAAGAGAATCACTGAAATTGCCGCGAAACGCCTGGCCGCCGTGCTTTGCCGCTGCACGCAGGCAGTATAAAAAATCTTGAAAGTGGTCCTTGCCAATAGACCGAGGGTTCTTTTGAGAGCCGTTAGAAGTCCGGCCATCTAGGAAATTGGCGCTACTCAACTTCTTGTTAAGCNNCGGGGTGCTCTCTCCGATCGTCAGGACGGGCAGCCATGCACTTAGCGACGGGCTCACCGCTGCCGGCGGGGTGCTCTCTCCGATCGTCAGGACGGGCAGCCCTGCACTTGGCGACGGGCTCACCGCGCTGTCTCCTGTCACAGTCGAACGGTCGAGGCGCGTGAAGAGCACGCCTTCAGTCTTAAGCCAATCAATGAAATTCATAAGTTGCTGGATTTTGTGGCTATCAACGCCGCCCTCGCTGTTCGTAAATGCCCAAGCGTGATATGCAAAGGTGAGCGTATCGCCGTGCTGGGGCGTGGAGAGGAATCTCTCAGTCTCGTTTTGCGCGTTTTGGATGGTGGTGGTAAAGGCTGTGTCGTTAACGGCGCCGATAGTGAAGCCCCCCTCCATTCGCATGCTGTTTATGTAGCCGTACTGAATATCGGTCTGCGAGAAGTCCGTGCTATAATCCGTGAATCCGAGCGCAGCAGCCGCTTTTTCCGTATTGCGATCGCCGTTATCCCACGGGGGGATGAATGTTGTTGCCGTCACGCCGAACGCCTGGGTGATGTCGTCGCGCCCCTGCTTGATNNGGTGACGGCGCGATATCCTGGTGCGTATTCCCGTGCTGTGCAAACTCAAACAAAGGGTTTGAGTCGATCGAACGCATGTAGGTGAGGAATTGGCCGTCTTGGAGCAGCTCGTTTCCACCTTTGCCGTCTTGTGGGTGCGGAATGATTCCGAGAGTCACAGGTACGTTTTCATCAATGTGCACCTGGTTGACTGCTTCCAATGTCTCCAGTGATACAAACGGCTGGACATCGTCATCGCGAAAGGCAACGTACTTCTGCGGTTGCGCAAGCTGGGCATTGGTACTTATAGGAAAACTCATCAAAACTAATAAAAGTATGAATATAGCAATCTCAATAAGTTTCGCCGTTGGTCTCGGTGGCATATGCTGGCTTGATGGCAGCAGCGCTTGGCGCGGCTTCCGCTGCAAAGATGCTGAGCGCGAAGCTAGCTGCGACTAGTAGAGGTACTTCGCACGTTTAACCGTTTCGTTGGGCCCCTCAATCGCGAGGGCGGCGCAGTGACCGGGAGAGCTCACACGGCGATCAAAACCTTTTTCAAGGAAGATCATTGTTGAGTCGCGCGGAGCGCATGGTGTCCAAAATAAGAAAACCCGCCGGATTAGCTACGTGGTTTCTTCGGGCCACCAAGTTGGAGCTAAAAGAAAAGGTGCGCATTGTTGGCAAACCTGTTATCCAATTTGTGGTGGAGAAGGCGATAGCTTTGTCATTGACGACCTCGTCGCCATTATGGAGCTGGCATATCAGCCGGAACGGCGAGACCATGACGTTAAGCAGTTCTATCCAAAACCGGCGGAGAATGATCCCATGATCAATGTGCTCACAGCACAATGCACGCGAGGTTCAAGGCGGCTCTGAATCTACTATACGCAGGTCAGATGTAATGGATTTCAAACGGGGGCTAAACCACGTCCCTATTTATCTCGTCCTCTTCTGTCGTGACGCAGCTATTTCTGAAGAAATGTGTGCTAAAATCAGAACACAATTCGATTTCTTTTTTCGAAAGTACTAGCTTGAGTCAGATTAGCGGGGGCAAATTGACGAGGGGAAAATGAAAGTGCAGGTTTGCGCAGCAACAGTCGCCTACAACAACCCAAAAGAACTTACGCGCCTGCTCTCGTCACTCACGAATCAAGGGCCGGCGTTAAGCGGGCTCATCATCATCGATAATTCAGATCATCGGCACACAGCAGAAAACAGGAAAGTATTCGACACCCATGCTCCACAATACCCATTCGCGCGCTATTACAAGACAAAAAGCAACGTAGGCTCTGCCGGCGGCTTTCGCCACGGAATGAAGATTGGCCACGAGAATGGCTTCGACTGGGTATGGGTTCTAGATCAGGACGGGGCTGCATCAGATCTCTGTCTGACAGAGTTGCTGAAGCGCGCCGAAGACGGTGACATTCTTTGCCCCAAAAAGGTTGGTATAGACAACCCTTCGGTAGTTTATACGCGTAAAAGGTTGAAGAAAAACTTTTTTGGACATCTGCGCCCCGTCCGTCTGAGTGCGGATATGAGCCAAATAGACGCTTTTGGAACGCACGGGGTTCTCATTTCAAAGAAAGTCATGGATTCGATCGGATATTATAACGCTTGCAACTTCTTCATCGGTTACGAAGATTATGATTACGCACGTCGGGCATTACAAGCGAAATTCGCCATTATAGCTGTCGACGAGGCCGTAGTCCGACACCCGGACCTAGCCCCAACCCCGCTTAGTCCTAGGGGTAAAAGAAAGCCTGTAGATATTCACAGGTTTCGTCCAGATCTTTTAGGTTACGTTACCAATCCGGGTCGCGGTGGGCACTGTTGCAAGAAGGATAGGTCCTTACTGATCTTTTCGTGGTTCTATTTTCTCACCAAAAACTTAACAAGTTGGCAATTTGCGGTCGCACTTGCGTACTCGCTCTGCATGCTGTTCGTCAAATTCGCGTGGATAAAAAACGAAATACACGTGAAAAAAACGCTGGATGCATACGTGAAGTGCCTCACGTCGAACGTGAGAAAAGAGTGGCCTTACGGGTGCGTTGAAGAATTCTGTCGGCACATTCTTGAATAGAATTGAGTTTTGCACCAGGCCGTCACGAATTGACCACAAAGACCCACATTTGTCGATGGGGCGGTTGCGTTAATCGAATGTTTGCCCGCGTTCTTGCAGTTCGAATACTTCAGCACTACGCGTCAGATTGCAGTGATAACAAAATGTTGCTTGCTATCTTTCGCATTACGCTAGTCATTTGTTGCACAGCAATCGGCGACGAGGTGCTCCAGTCT
>PMIN01000100.1:440-11807 GCA_003158275.1 Methanobacteriota archaeon | reverse complement strand
GCTCAGCATCGGGCTCCTTGCAGAGTCGTCAAACCCCGCTCTCTCGAACCTTGCGGTGAACCAGTCGATGGGAAATATGGAGGGCAAAGAGGTTCGATTCGGCACCGAGAACTCCGTAATGTTCACTGTGTCGACGACCTCAACAGGGACGGGATCGGTGAACAGCATGCTCGACAGCTACACGGCGATCGGAGGAGCCGTCCCGCTCTTCCTCCTTATGATCGGCTCCCTTTTTGCCGGCGACGGGTCAGGCCTTCTCACCATCCTGATGTACGTGATACTGGCCGTATTCATAGCAGGCCTGATGGTCGGACGTAGCCCACAATACCTTGGCCGGAAGATCGAATCCAAAGAGGTCAAGCTCACATTCCTCGCATTTCTCGTTCACCCGGTCCTTATACTCGGGTTTACCGCAGCAGGGATCGTTTTCGCGACGAGCGCTTTAGGCAACCCAGGGTTTCACGGCTTTACTGAGATGCTCTACGCGTTTTCGTCAGCCGCAGCCAACAATGGATCAGCATTCGCCGGTTTGAGTGCCAATACCCCGTTTTTGAACTATACGCTTGGGGTCACGATGCTACTCGGAAGATACATAACGTTCCCGCTTATGCTCCTGGTGTCTGATTCATTGCTGCGTAAGAAGATTACGCCGTACGATGCCGGAACGTTTCGAACTGACACATGGATTTTTGGCCTCATACTGATCGGTGTCATGCTGATTCTCGGCGCACTGACGTTTTTCCCGGTGCTGGTTTTAGGACCTCTGGGGGAGGCACTCCTCTGAGGGGGCACATCATGGACAACCAAAAGTGGTATGGCGGGGCAATGCTCGTGGAGGCGTTAAAGGAATCGATACGGAAACTCGATCCACGGTCGCTCATCGCAAACCCCGTGATGTTTGTTGTCGAGGTGGGCTTCGTGTATACGCTCATACTCGCGATCTCCGCCGCCATAGCCGGAAGCGGACAGCTCGTGTTCATTAGCACGATTTCAGCGATCTTACTGATAACCGTGCTCTTTTCCACCTTTGCCGAAGCGATTGCCGAGGGACGTGGCAAGGCCCAAGCAGAGAGCCTGAAAAAAACGAAAAAGGAGGTCACAGCGAATAAGGTCGTCGGGGATCAGATCGTTGAAGTAAACGGGCACGATCTTGTGAAAGGCGATGTGGTAAGAGTCAGCGCTCGCGAGGTCATCCCGAATGACGGCGAGGTTATCAAGGGCAGGGGCGCCGTGGACGAATCCGCAATAACGGGAGAGTCTGCACCGGTAATTCGCGAAAGCGGTGGAGATTTTAGCTCGGTAACGGGCGGTACGACGCTCTTGAGTGATGAACTTATAATTCGCATTACGGCAAACCCAGGAGAGTCGTTCCTCGACAAAATGATCGCGCTTGTCGAGGGGGCGTCGCGACAAAAAACGCCCAACGAAATCGCACTCACCATCGTTCTTGCTGGCCTCACGTGGATATTCCTTCTCGTCATCGTTACGCTCAACGCGCTCGCCGGTTATTCCGGTGCACTGGTAGGCACCACTACCTTAATCGCTCTGCTCGTCTGCCTGATCCCAACGACCATCGGTGGGTTGCTTTCCGCAATCGGAATCGCTGGTATGGACAGAGTGACGCAATTCAACGTTATTGCCAAATCAGGAAAAGCCGTTGAGGCGGCAGGCGATATCAACACGCTTATCCTCGACAAAACAGGCACGATAACGATCGGCAACAGACTCGCAGAGGAGTTCATCCCGCTTGGCGACAAGACAAGCGGGGAGGTCACGAAGGCAGCGTTTCTCGCCTCAGTGCGTGATGAGACCCCCGAAGGCCGGTCAATTGTGAACCTAGCAAAGAAGCTGATGCCCGATTTGGTTGAGCCGGAGATTAGCGAAGTAATCGACTTCTCTGCGGACACAAAGATGAGTGGGGTTGATCTAGCCGATGGCTCAGAAATTCGCAAGGGAGCATTTGACGTGATGTCAGCTTACGTCAAGTACGTTCCCGGCGGATTTAAAGAAGTCGTTGACGGCATTTCACGCAAGGGAGCGACGCCGCTCGTGGTATCAATAGATCACGACGCTATCGGTGTGATACACCTCAAAGATACCGTGAAGCCCGGCATGCGAGACCGGTTGCAAGAGTTGAAGAGCATGGGAATTAGGACGGTCATGGTCACCGGAGACAACAGACTCACCGCGGCAACGATCGCGGCAGAGGCAGGAGTCGATGACTACATTCCCGAAAGCAAGCCGGAGGACAAGATAAACATCGTCGCAGCCGAGCAGGCAGCAGGCAAGCTCGTTGCGATGACCGGAGACGGCACCAATGATGCTCCTGCATTGGCGCAGGCCGATGTGGGGCTCGCCATGAATAGCGGCACGCAAGCAGCAAAAGAGGCCGCGAACATGGTCGACCTCGACAGCGATCCGTCAAAGCTGATATCGGTCGTGTCGATCGGAAAACAGCTCCTGATGACGCGCGGTGCCATTACGACGTTTAGCATCGTCAACGACGTCGCCAAGTATTTCGCAATCATCCCCGCTATTTTCGCCGTTGCTATCCCTCAAGCAAACAAGCTCAACATTATGCAGCTCTCATCGCCGGAGAGCGCGATATTATCTGCCGTAATATTCAACGCCCTTATCATCCCGGCGCTGATTCCGCTTGCCATGAGAGGTGTGAAATACAAGCCGAGTGACGCGTCAACAATTCTCTTGAGAAATATTGCGATTTACGGCGTAGGCGGCTTGATAGTCCCGTTCATCGGGATTAAAGCAATTGATGTCATCATAACCAGCCTTCATTTCGTCTAGCACGGCTCGCTCTTTTTCAGGCGACCGCTCGTGTCTGCTAACGGAATCGCCTCGTGGACCACGATTGTCGTATTGACAAAAATGCAGTAGTGCGAACTCCGCACGTTGGTAAGGGCGCCGAGTAGCTAAACTATCCAACACGTCCGCCAGATGAGTGGAATCTTAATCGAAAAGTTTCATATTCTGCACGCGAGAACTGAACCGCACTTGGAAGGAGGTACAAGATGAAAATTGAGCTTGGAGCGCAAAATTGTCTTTACCCCATGCCAACGACTCTCGTAGGGGCAACGGTAGAGGGGGGNNTCAAAGAGAACGGGACGTTCAGCATCAACCTACCATCTGCTGATATGGTGAAGGAAACTGACTACTGTGGCTTGGTGTCAGGGAAGCACGTCGACAAAGCGCAGTTATTTCACGTTTTCTATGGCAACCTCAAGACGGCCCCTATGATTGCTGAATGCCCTATTAGCACGGAGTGCAGGCACATAAAGGTGGTTGATTTTCCCAAACACGACGTGTTCATAGGCGAAATCGTCACTACGTACGCTGAGGATGCAGGTGCTCACCGACGGCGTAGTAGACTATGGCAAAGTGCGGCCGCTTCTCTTCACCATGACGGACCAGAGTTATTGGGAGCTTGGCAAGAGATTCGCAAAAGCTTGGAGCATCGGAAAGGGGTGGAAAGGGGAGAAGTGAACTGAAGCGGTCAGCAAGTGATACCGATGATGTCTTAGTATTATCAACTCCGTGCGAGGCTTCTATGTCACGGCAACTGGATACGCAGCTTGCGGACTGCAGATCAGAAACGAGCACCGATACTGGTAAAAGCGATAAGGGCGAAGCTAGGTGAGGTAGCAATGAAAACAATGAAAACCAAGTACATTCTTGTGCCGGTGCTTGCCTTGATTGTCCTGGCCACCTGCATATCGGGGTGCGTGTCAACAACCCCCTCTGGGGGGCAGGGGAACAGTACTAACGCCGTGCCTGTGTATCAGCCCTCACTGAAGACGGCATCAGTCAATACCAGCGAGGGCAATGTGACGACCTACCAGACAACTGGCTCCGCTACTCAAGTTGCTGATTTTTATAAGACTGAAATGGCAAACCGAGGGTACCAAGGTTCAACCCCCGTTCACCAAGGATCAGATGTGATCCTCACTTTCGTCAATGGAACAAGTTCAGTGCACGTCGCGATCGCCACAGTCAATCTGCAAATCGGCCCAGTAAATTTGTCTCAAGCAGGCGCAACGACTTTTATAATCACACAGCGTAGTGCGTAAGCATTCAGCGACATCAAAAGGACTTGTTTAGCGCTCCGACGTGTTGCACAGGATGCCAGGCACTTGAACGCAACTAGGGACGTTAGCCGGGCATCTGCGTGCGTTCCGGGGCTCCAAAATATAGGGATGCGTGCGACGCTTGTTGCTCAGTGATGGTCGGCCGACTGTCCGGAGAGTAACTATAAATAGCCCACACGTAAGGGTACAACAACGCCACAAATGCTTACTAGCGACCGAACGGGGATCCTTAGCTCGCAAATAGGAGGAGCGTAGACTTGTTTTGGCCTATTTTAAAGTTGCCCGCTCGCGAGTCGTGAGTACAGACAATGATCAGAAAGTCAGTCGCTCTTGCATTAGTTTTGCTCGTCGGATGCTCGGCCATTTTTGTGCCTATCGTTTCGGGGGCAGCAACGACGGTTCCTGCTACGGCCGTTCCAAAGGCAGCAACGACGGTTCCTGCTACGGCCGTTTCGACGTCACCGCCGACGGTTGCGGCTACGGCCCTAGCCGCCTTAGATGCCGCACCTAAGCCACAGCTCGACTACAGCGTGTCGCTGGCGCCCAATCAAATCTGGGACGGCACAATCGAGTATTTTAAAGCACAGGGCTTCACCACGGTAGTGCTCGTTGCAGCAGAACCCGTCCCGTACGACAAAGAGTTGCAGAAAATTAAGCAGCTGGGCATGTACCCTATTTTGGATGTCGAATATATCATCTGGAACGGAGGCGCTAACGAGTCAACGCCCATAACGCACTTCGATTCGGATTTTAGCACGTGGAAGCAAGCTGGCTGGCAAAACGTAGCTACCGAGGGAGGAAGAAGTGGCGATTTTGCTACGTTGAAGGATTACTTCGCCACTGTTACCTTTTTTAACTGCGACTTGTGCGGCGTTTGGCAAGACGGCTACATGAATCCTGATGTTACGGAAATGTTGTGGGAAGCGTACTATCCCTCAGAAATCGCGAGCATACAACAAGCGGCTCTGATATCGTACAACCTCGGAAAGCCGCAGGGCATAACGGCTGGCGTGTGGGCTAAAAACAACGCGGCCCTAAATTATAGTACATACAAAACGCTACTGGATTGGAGTTATTCCGAGGGAGTGGGTTTCACTAGCTTCAATGTGTTCTTCGGGTTGGGAGCTACGATTGCTGACTATCAGCAGCTCGGATTTCCTGCGATCATTTCACAACTGCAGCAGGATTACCCACCCAAACCGGTAGGGGCTTGGCCTGCGATCACAGTAACCTCTGTTCGACAGGTGCCAAGTCCTCAAAACTCGATCATGTGGGATATAACCAATCTCGGCAACACAACGGCTTGGGTAGCCCCCTATGCGATACTCCATAACGGAACCGCAGCGCTGCCCGGCCGCGTCAATGGCGAAGCTGTTTTGAACCAAGATCCCGGCACCGGTTCCTCGGCCGCCGTTCAACAGAACGACGGCTACGGCTGGGTACGCCTCGGCGCAGGCGAGCAGATTAGCGTCCTGTCGCCTCCGACGGTCCCCACAAACACCACAGGAGCAGCGTACAACGTCTACGTGTACTACAACGATTCCTCCCACGGGTGGCTTTATGGTGCGCCCCTCTATACCGCCGTCGGGGCTAAGCCCATACCAACAAACTTCTTCGGACTGTTTGACTACAGCAATACGGACGTAGCGGTGCTGTTACTGCTTGTGCTCGTCGTGCTAGTCACGATCGCACTTGTGCCTCGATTAGGACGGATGCGGCAAAAATAGCACAAAATTCGTCGTTACCCGCACTTCGAATAAAGGCCAGAGGGATTCAATCTATCCTTCTGATCGACGTGCTGCAGCCTTCCAAACCAGCCACACCAAATGCCCTAAGAAAACTTTTCTGTGTGCGCGGCCCTCGCAAGAACCGCTTCAGTCGAATAGATCTATTTACGGTGGGGTCTAAAGAAATTTAGATTACTGTGTATGGTCCTCCTAAGAACTGCTTCACTCGAATAGAAGTCCCTCTTTAGAGTCGTTAGCTCGGTGCGCGGCGCATAAAACACATAGATCGGGATGCCAATCAGAATCGACACGATTCCGAGTGCTATGGTGCTAATGCCACATTCATATATGAGAAACACGCTCAAGATAACGCCCGAAACGGGGATTGCCAGCCCGGGGAGCCGTCCGAAGGACATGCGGTCACTCTCTTTTTGCCTCCCTCGGAGTGTCAGCACGGCGGCACACGTGACCAGGTAGACAAAAGCAAGATTAAACGCTGAAAAAATGATGAGTTGCGTTAATCCGCCAATTAATGAAAGGGATAACACAATGGCGGACTGTATAATAATCGCATTGACAGGGGTACCAAACCTTGGATGAATTCGGCTGAAAAGCTTTGGAAATAGTCCATCCAGTGAGATCGCATAGGATAGCCGGGCGGTCGCTAGCGTAGCAGACTCCTCAAACCCAGAAATTGAGATGAGCGCCCCCAGCCCAAGTATCGTACCTCCGATAAGGGCAAGCTCCGGCGTGTACGACAGGGCGACGCTGCCAGCTGTGGCAAGGGGCGCGGGATCGAATTGGAGCGACGTCCAGTTGACCACAGCAAGCGCCGTGAAGCCTATCGCTATATAAAAGAAGGTTACAATTGCCATGCCAATAATCATCCCTTTCGGGAGGGTCTTCGTCGGATCCTCTATTTCACCAGAGGGAATAACCGCCAGTTCAAATCCCGTATATGCCCAAAAAATGATTATCAGCGCTGGTCCGAAATTGCTCCAACCAAGCGGGGCAAATGGTGTAAGGTTCGAAGCTGCTGTGCCTGGGTGAACGACCAACCAGATAAATCCTGCGACGATCAGCAGCAGTAGTGGGCTTAATTTTCCGATGGTAAGCACATCATTGACCCGTCCAGCGCCCTTTACCCCCCGCAGGTTTATGTACGCGATAACCGCGACAAAAACGATTTTTATGATGTCGCCCTCAAGCACCGTGAGCGAGGGCACGAAATACTGAAGATAACTCACCAACGCGACCGGCATTACGGCAAGCCCGGCAACTTCGGCAATCCAGAGGGGCCAGCCCACTAAAAAGCCGGCAAAGTTCCCCCAAGCCTCGCATACATATGAAAACGCACCCCCCACCTTAGGAACAAGAGCCGCAGCGTCTGCGAAGCTTAATGCTATAAGTATCGCGATTACCCCGGCAACGATAAAAATAACGAGGCTTGCAGGTCCGAGATAGGCACTGGCCAATGCCGAGACAATGAAGATATCCGCGCCTATGGCAGTGCCAACTACTAGATTTGTAACGTCGAAGAGGTTCAGTTTTTTCGAGCTAGCGCTGTCTTTTACCGCCATTTGGACCCCTTAGCAGCTACGACTTGTTTCTTTGCGGTCTTTCTATATATGGACTTGCCGCCTTGCTTCTTGCTAATGTGAGAGGCCTACGTGCGAGCGCTGTTCTTGTCAGCTCGTCACTTTGCCTCCATCTCTTGTGAGTCCAAGGGGATGTAAGCACAGCCGGTAACTCCCTATCAGATCGAAGAAGAACCAGCCGAGTCATTTCGACGACACTGGGTGGACTCAGACACAGCTACTCGAAAGTCGACTTAAGATGCGCTCTAATTCGACTGATCTCTTCTTCAGACGCGCCTGTGACCTCGAAGATGGCGCGTAATGTGTCGAGGGCTTCGCTCTGTATCACGAAGTTGTCCACAGTTCTGTATCGAGTGGTCATAAGCGTTGTTCGTATGCCCTCGAATGCTCGGGTTATGTAGTTCTCCCGAAAGAAAGCAATATCGAGATCGCGTGTCCCACTGCCGGTGATTACAAGCATCGTTTTATCACCGTAACAGTGACTTATGTCTCTCAGCAGCACGTATCCAGAAGAGGTTGGTAGGAGCAGCACATTGCCAAAGTGCTTTTGGTAATAGTCCTGAAGAAGGATGAGGTACCGTTCCAACGCAATCAGCGCCGCTTTTTCATCCGATTCAGCAAGAATGACGAAATCTGCGGGAAAACCGATCTTCCGCCAATCGATTTGAATCGTATATCGCGTGAGAACTGCCCGCGTCCTAAGACGTTTGATATGGTAAGCAGCGGCGTTGCCATCGCTGAGGCCGAGACGTTCGGCCAGCTCCACGTTCGAAGCCTTTGCGTTCGCAAGGAGCGATAGTAAGATTATAAGGTCCTTTTCGTCAAGGGCGATCGTCTTTGCAAGTGCCTGCGTCAGTCTTGTCACGTGCGGGCTCGAATCTGGTTCAAACTCCTTGCTTTGCTTCATATTCGTGGGCAACTTCCTGAAACGCCGCGAAGCTTAGTACTCCGCTTAACGCGTTTGTATTTATAGGTAGCTTTTGCGATCTATGGGCTTCGCGGCTCAAAAAAGCCAGCGCACGAGGTCCACCTTTCCCGCATCAGCGGTTGTGGGTTGCCCCAAGACCACGGATGCAACGTGCTTTAAATAAGTGCAGCACTACCTCACACTGATGCTCACAAAGCGGATTATTCCGTGCCTTGACGTCAAATATGGAGATGGCAACAGGGCACTCGTCGTGAAGGGCATTGAATTCGTTTCGCTGAGAGCAGCTGGCGATCCAGTAGAACTCGCAAAGCGCTACGATCAAGAGGGCGCTGATGAACTGATCTTCCTCGATATCACGGCCTCACACGAAAAGCGACAAACGATGCTGGACATCGTCGAGGAAACAGCCGACCAAGTTTTCATACCCTTTTGCGTCGGTGGCGGCGTGCGGACCATCGATGATGTCATCCAGACGTTGCGGTCTGGCGCGGACAAGATAGCGATTAACACTGCCGCCGTCAAGGATCCACAGTTTATAACGCGCACAGCCGATGCGGTTGGTTCGCAGTGCATTGTTTTAGCCATCGATTGTAGACGGAACACGAACGTGGAGAGAGGACAGCATATCGTTACTCTCGAAGATGGCACTCAAGCGTGGTATGAGGTCGTGATTTACGGTGGGAGAACCCCGACCGGCATCGATGCGATTGAGTGGGCGATGCGGAGCGAGCGCCTGGGCGCGGGTGAAATCATGCTCACCAGCATGAATAGGGATGGCACACGAGACGGCTATGATATTCCCATCACGAAGGCGGTATCAGAGTCCATCGACCTGCCAATAATTGCCTCCGGAGGTGCCGGCACGGCTGAGCACATCTACGCAGGCTTTGTTGATGGCAAGGCGGACGCTTGTCTTGCCGCAAGCATTTTTCATTTTAAAGAGATCTCCATAGCTTCATTAAAGCAGTACTTGCTAGAGCGCGGAATCCCCACCCGCATGTAGCCGGTTTGACCGCACGCACACAACGAGTCGGTCAATGCTGTTCGCTTGTCAAGTAGCGCTGCGCTAGTTCGGTGTAGCTTTTTGCATTTTCCTCTATCCACTGAAACTGCTCAGAGGTTACCTCTTTGACAACTTTTCCGGGGACTCCCAGGACAAGACTGCGTCGCGGTATCTGCGTGCCTTCTGTCACGACGGCGCCCGCACCGACGATGGAACCCTTCCCAACACGCGCTTTGTCTAGTATGATGGCGCCAATTCCGATAAGCACAGTATCTTCTATTTGTGCTCCGTGGACTATTGCCCCGTGTCCCATCGTTACCTGGTCTCCAATCCGAGTCTCGATTCCGTCTCGTACGTGTATGACCGCATTGTCCTGCACGCTTGTATTGCGGCCTATCTGAATCAAGGCCAAGTCACTCCGTATGACCGCGCCGAACCACACGCTCGAACCTGGGGCGATCGTCACATTTCCTATGACCGTTGCGGTCGGGGCAATGAAGACGCCTTCGAAGTTTCTGTTCATTAGTTCCTTCCAGGTCCTCAATATCACTAATGAGTTGTCTTTAGGTTCAAAAAGCCAATAATTAACCTAGTGCGCTATATCACATAGTGCACCACTACAAGTAGGGGGTTTATGGCTTCAGTTGCGATTGGTGGAACGTTTGATATACTTCACGACGGTCATAAGGCGCTGCTGAAAAATGCCTACAAACTAGGTGACGTGGTTATCGGGCTTGTTTCAGATGAGATGGCACAAAGAAAAGCCCACTTAAGCAACACGTACGATACCCGCAAGAAAACACTTACCACCTACATAAAGGCGCTAACAGGGACTGATCCCGCGATTGTCACGCTTGGCGACCCGTTCGGGCCAACCCTGAAGCTGAAATTTGACTATATCGTTGTCTCTCCTGACACGTTTCGTACAGCAAAGGAGATTAACACCCTAAGATCACAACGCGGACTTCCACCGATAAAGATCGTATGTGTCGATTTTGTCCTTGCACAGGACGGACACCCGATATCCTCGACCCGTATTCACCGGGGCGAAATTGACGACCACGGCGTGCTCCTATGAAGGAAGCGGTCTGCTTCTGAAATACACTCCAAGAACCGGTCAGGCATTGCTGATTCGATTGCCGACAGTTCATCGGAACTTCGGACGCATGCGCATATCTGCATAGCATGCTCGGCGACATTGCGAGCAGGACGAGAGGCTAGCCGCACAATCTGGCAAGAAATAGAGCAGACAGGACAAAAATAGGTACCTTCGGCTATCTCGCGATGCGGTTGATCGAAGCACGCACTTCACCCGGCTCGGCGTTATTATGGTTCTGATTTCAGAGATAGACAAAGCGAAGGCTCTGAAGCTTGTATCCCTTTAGTGGACTATGCGTGTCCCGACGCGTTTGCCTGCGAGAACATCAAGCAAGATTCGCGGTTCACGCCCGTCGACCACGACGGCCGATATTTTCGAGCGTTCAATAATCTTCGCCGCAAGCGGGTCGATGACAGTTTTGGCTCCGGCCTTCATCTCATCACACATCACGATCTTCACTAGCTCACCGGGTGAGATTTCGTCCAACTTGACGGCACTCTTGTCAATATACGGGTCTGCCGTATAAACGCCATCAACTGACGTTGCTATGACAAGAAGATCCGTCTGCACGTATTCAGAAAGGATCGCCGATACAGCATCGGTTGTCTGTCCGGGTGCCACGCCCCCCATCACGACAACTTTGCGCGAAGACATGGCCGTTTCGGCTTCTCGATAATCGTGTGGAATATCCTGAAACGCCGCGCTCGATAATGCCGAGATCAATAATCGAGCATTGACGCGCGAGAGGGCGATGCCGATAAGGTCACACACCGCTTCACTCGCCCCCATTGAACGGGCGGCCTGTATATAATCCCGGGCTGCTTTGCCCCCACCGGTCACGACAAGTAAGGTATTTTCTTTTGCGAGTTCCTTGATCACTTCAGCGTACTCTAAGAACTTTTCCTGCGA
>PMIN01000100.1:0-350 GCA_003158275.1 Methanobacteriota archaeon | reverse complement strand
TAAACCCGCGCCCGTGATTTTCTCAGTGGCTATAACGCTCTTCTAGCCACGGATCGCCCCGGTTATGGTAGCCGTGTGACTCCCAGAATCCGCGCTTATCTTCAGCCATGAACTCGACCCCGGTTACCCACTTGGCGCTCTTCCAGAAGTAGAGGCGTGGAACCACGAGCCGCACGGGATAGCCGTGTCCCGGAGTGAGGAGCTCACCATTATGCTTGAGGGCAAAAAGTACGTCGGGTTCAAAAAAGTCGCTTACTGAAAGGTTCGTCGTGAAGCCCTTCTCTGCGTGAATCAAAACAAATTTGGCTGCAGGCAGTACTTTCACTAAGTCGGTGAGCGATCGTGTGCTT
>PMIN01000210.1 GCA_003158275.1 Methanobacteriota archaeon | reverse complement strand
GGCAAGCTTCTCGGCAATGTTTTCAGCCATCAGGTGTTCTCCCTATCACAGTTCAGCGCCAACGATCGTGTGAGTTGTAGTGACTCCTTTGATATCTCGTATGTTATCAACCGAATTATTCAATGCTGTCAGTCCTTCGACTTCGATGATGACCACAAAGTCATATTCTCCAAAAACATGATATACTTCTCGTATACCGCCTAACGCTAAAAGCGTTCGGTAAACATATCGTTCTTCACCCGGAACGACGTTGACCATTGTAACTCCGACAACCACGATAATCACCTACTGTATAAAAGCGAAAAGCATATTTAGAAATTGCGATCGCTCATTGCAAGTTTCTCGACAAGGCCGATCTGCTCGAATCTCAGGAGGTTACTACTCAATCGCTGCCTCTTAGAGTTAATTTTAGTGTAGCGCTTGGCTTTGGGTGTCTCCTCCGGTCCGGAACTAAGTTGTGTGTGTTCGACTCAATAGATTCGGTAATATCGGTCCAATCCTTCGCGAAGAAAACAAGCGCGCACGCAGAAATTAGTAAATTAGAAATACGTCAAAACTATACTGAATCAAAGAAGCGGAGGTAGCCAAGTGGTCAACGGCGGTGGGCTCAAGATCCACTCTCAAAGGAGTTCGCGGGTTCGAATCCCTCCCTCCGCATCGTGAACCGCCAGCATCTTTATTCTTGTTGCGATTCTAATCCTCGGCACGTCTAGTGACGTTATTTGGTCAAAGGCGCTGCTTGCTTGGAGAAAGGCATAGACCCGGGCACGGAAGTGGTACAGGCTTCATGAGGTATATCTATAATAGTGGGAAGGTCAATTACACTTGTGCCAATGATGTACAATGACTGCCGAGCGTCAAAGACGCAATGATGATCCCTATGAGTTCTGAGGCACTAGATTAGCAATTGGCTGAACCGCCGAAAAACCGCTTTTTTGTACTTCGTGGTTCGACAGGAAAAAACATCCACTGAGTGTTAGTGGTTGCGGGTCATTTATGAAAAAGAAAATCAAAGGCATAGCTCGTGACGCATTGAAGTTCGTCCTCGAAGTGAGCGCGTCCTCGCACCCAAAAGAATTCGCTGGGATGTTATACGAGACGGACGGGATTATCACAGACATAGACGTTCCTATTACTCAGTCTTCGAATGTCAGCGCCGTCATGAATCTGTTTATGCTACCTGTCAGCACACATACTGTCGGATCTGTGCACAGCCACCCCTCAGGAGCGCTCCAGCCCTCGGATGCAGATATTCGACTGTTCATGCAAAGCGGAAACTGCCATATTATTGTCGGCTACCCTTATGATACTACGAGCTGGGCTTGCTACGATAGAATCGGCGACAGGAGAAAACTTGACGTGCTAGACATTGAAATTGAGGAGAGCGCCGTGTATAAAGACATACAGGAAACTTTTGGTGGCGAAGATGATTAGAATACTCGCAACAGGTACGTTTGATATTTTGCATCCAGGCCATATCTTGTATCTAAAGAAAGCAAAGGAGCTGGGCGACGAATTATTTGTAATAGTGTCCCGCGATACCATGGTCCAGCACAAGTCAAAACCAGTAATCCCCGAACGGCAACGGCTGCAAGTGGTCAGGGCCTTGGAGGTGGTCGATCACGCTGAACTTGGAAGCGAGCACGACATGTTCGAGCCCTTGATGACCATAAAGCCAGACATCGTAGCTCTTGGCTTCGATCAGTACTTTGACGAGAAGGAACTCCAAGAAGATCTTGAAAAAAGGCACATTCCGTCCAGAGTTATCCGGCTGCCGTTTCAAGACACCGGAGAGCTATCGGGCACCGAAAACATCATTCACGAAATCATTAAGCGTCGGGTGAAGTGCTAGGCCTGTTCTCGAGTGATGCTTCTATCCTGCAGATGCCCCTTTCTATATTTTGACGGCTCGTGGCGTACGACAAACGTACGTAACCCTCTCCGTTTGGTCCGAAGGCTGAGCCAGGCGTAACAGCGACAAGAGCTTCCTGTAACAGTTTTTCAGTCACCTCAACAGAACTGCCGAACTGCGAGACGTTCGCGAACGCGTAAAATGCGCCTCTTGGGCGTGCGCATTGTATCCCCATTTTGTAAAGTCCGTCGATCATAAGGTTTCGCCGCTTTTCAAACTCCGTCACCATCGCACGCACCGCGCCTTGGTCACTTCTCAGGGCCTCAACGCCAGCCTTTTGAACAAAAGACGTCGCGTTGCTTACTGAATGTTGTTGGATCTTAAGCATGCCTTGTAGGATTGGTGCCGGTGCAGTCGCGTAACCGAGCCTCCAGCCCGTCATAGCATAGGCCTTTGAGAATCCGTTGATCGTAATTGTCCTGCCAGGTATTAGACTGCCTATGCTGTGATGCTTAGCCCCATAAATGATCTTTTCATAGACTTCGTCTGACAGCACAAAGACACCGTAGTCTTCAGCCGTCTCAGCTACGGTCTTTATCGCATTTTTGCCGTAAACGGCTCCGGTAGGGTTGCACGGGCTATTTAGAATAAGGAGCTTAGTATCTCTCGTTATGTAGCTATGCAAGTCAACTGGCACATAGCCATCCTGTTCTGAAACAGGGACCATGACGGGCTTCCCACCAGCGAACTTAACGATTGCTTCGTAGGAAACCCACGCAGGATCAAGTAATAAAACCTCATCTCCTTCTTCGATGAGTGTGCAGATCGCTTCAAATATCGCTTGCTTGGCGCCAGGTGTTACGAGCACATCGGCCGGACTGACGTCGAGGTTATTCTCATTTTTTAATTTCTCTGCTATCGCTTCTCGAAGTTCGGGAATTCCGCTGCCTTGCGTATAGTGCGTCTCACCACGATCGAGGGCCGTTTTTGCCGCTTTTCTTATGTTCTCCGGGGTTTCAAAATCAGGTTCACCGAGACTGAAACCAATAATATCTCGCCCTTCACTTCTGAGCTTGGCTGCCATGTCCGCAATCTTCATCGTGGCGGACTCAGGTATGCGTTGGACTCTTGAGGCAATGACCCGATTTGGGTTCATCAGAGTCTCTTGCAAAGCTTTACAGCGGCTTCCACAGCTCTTTTTGCATAGTCTACGCGTTCGTGTGCTTCAAGGCGGGACATTCTTGGACCCGATATTCCCAAGGTGATCGGCTTGTTGTGCTCAAGGGCTAGATCGACAATCTTTCGCGTCGCGTGCTGAGCGACGATTTCGTCGTGCGCGGTCGCTCCTTCAATCACGCAGCCGATTGTAACCACTGCGTCTATCCCATCGTCTGTGGCCAAACTTTTGACTGCTAAGGGCATGTCAAATACTCCAGGAACCAAAATGGTTTTCACGACATCAGCGTCTAGGAATGCCGCGTGTTCTTTAGCAAGAATCTCCATTTGGTATGTAATGTCCCGATTAAATTCAGCCACGACGAATCCAAGCCTTATATGCGCTTCATTTTTCTGTTCCATAATAATACTCCTTTGAGCAGCGCTCTAAAAATTCACTGGTTCTACGTCAGCAAAACCCTCTCTCTTGCCTTTACCGGCTTCTTCAGTCAAGCGATGGTTCAACAACTTATACACGTTCTGGGCGTGTTCGCGCGTTCGTGCATCAGCTAGCCGCGCCAGCTCTTTGTCGCTCGCTGCTTCATCCTCATAAACGAATACCTCTATGATGTGTCTATTTGTCATTAGCTGCGCCCTTATGAGACCCGTCGATGCTTCGTGTGCACACTGTTTGTCGATGGCGGCTGATCCAGGCATGCCGAGCGCCATCACAATGTCACACCCCGATTCTTCTATGAGCTTTTTTGACGCGACTGGTAGATCTTTGATGCCTGGCACAGTATACCGATGAATCGTGCCTGGTACCCAGCGGCGCAGTTCGTCTATCGCCGCTTTAGCCATGTCGTATCTAGCAAAAGTGGTGTCGGCTATTCCTATTTTCATGCGTAGCACTCCTACGTTCAGATGAGCCTAGCGTATCACAATCCTTCGAGAACACAATCGGCCGCGAGTGTTCCTGCCCCCATCGCATCAACAATGCCGTTCTCCAGTAATATTAGCTCGAGCTTCTCTATTACCTGCAATATGTCGCCCTTGCTGAGATTGCCCATGTTGCCTATTCGGAAGATATGGCCTTTTAGCCGTTCTTGGCCGCCGGCGATGACGATGCCTCGACGCTCCATCGCCTCCTTCAGTGCCATAAATTCTAGTTTAGGGGGGACTTTGATCGCCGTAACTGTATTCGAATACGCGCTTGAAGGGCCGAGCTTTGGAAATAGCTCCAAGCCCATAGCCTGAACGGCTGCGCGAATCGATGTGGCATAAACGCTATACCGATCGATGCGTGCCTCAAGTCCCTCAACTTCCAACAGTTTAAGAGCCTCTTCAAGCGCGAAGAACAGCGGCATGGCTGGCGTATAAGGAGTCTGGCCTTTTTCGGCTGCTTCCCTGTGTGCGAGAAGGTCGGCGTAGTACGGTCTTTTCTCCGCGGTTTTGATGACGTCCCACGCCCGATCACTCACTGAGATCATTGAAAGGCCTGGCGGCAAGCCGAGGCATTTCTGAGAGCCTGTAAATGCTATGTCGACACCCCATCTGTCTATGGGGGCTTGAATGCCACCGATGGACGATACTCCATCCATAATCAGCAGAGCGTCTCGTTTTCGGCATAGAGCGCCTATCTGTTGAACATCATTCGTCATGCCTGTGGAGGTTTCATTATGGACAAGGGTGACCGCATCTGCTCCAGTTTCGAGTGCCTGCTTGACTTGTTCAACCTCGATCGACGTCCCCCAATCAGCAATGACCGCCATTGAGCTGCCGTAAAGCGCGGTCAGCGATTTCAGTCGTTCTCCGAACTTGCCGTTTTCCAGCGCGATGTATCTTTTGTCTGTCCCGAGGTTTCCGACAGCTGCTTCCATAGCACACGTCCCAGATCCATTTAGGATAAGGACGTCGCTTTCTGTCTTGAAAACGCCCCGGAGTTTTTCTCGACTCTCATCCAAGAGCCTTCTGAACTCAGGCCCCCTGTGATTGATCATCGGTTTTGACAAAGCACGCAGCACTTGAGGCGCTACCTGAACGGGCCCAGGGAGCATTATCAACGCGGTCTCAGTCGTATTGTCCATAAACGCATCTCTCCTTCACGTTATGTGCGCAAACAGCAATCGGTCTTCGTGTTAAATCGCAGCACTCTGTATTTAGAGTTTTTTCGTACTATTCTCAGCCTCGCTACGTCCCCGTCTTTCTCCCATTTCGTCTCTTCTCTTACATCAGGCGAGCACTAAAAAGCTACAATGGGTTGCACACGCACTCACGATAAAAAACGAGCGGCTTTCGCATAAGTGCTCTGCCTTCATTCAGAAAGAGTTTTACAGTGCTGGGACAACTACACAGCGATGCATTACCCCGATGTGGCAATAATGGTGGGCTCCACCTCTGATATGCACGTGGCAGAAAAAGCGATAGAGACACTCGAGGACGCGGGCGTTGCGTATGACTTGGAGGTTATCTCCGCGCATCGAGAGCCAACGCGCCTCGATGAATATCTTAAAAAAGCCCATGCTAAGGTTTATATTGCTATCGCAGGCCTATCTGCAGCTCTTCCAGGAATTATCGCGTCAAAGACGAACGCCCCAGTGATTGGCGTCCCTGTAAGCACCAAGCTCGGCGGTCTGGATGCGCTGCTCTCCATAGTGCAAATGCCTGCAGGAGTTCCAGTCGCGTCGGTCGGAATAGATAGCGGGAAAAACGCTGCGTTGTTTGCCCTAAGAATCCTACAAGCAAATAACAGCGCGAAAGAATAAGTCCGCACTTCGCAACGACACCGGACTAGCTCTTGTCGTTACTTAACGCCGCTTTTGCTATTTTTATCGCACAAAGATCTCCGCACATGGAGCAAGCATCGGTCTGTCGGTTTCGGCGGCTAAATTTCGCCCTGGCTAGATCGGGATCGACTGAAAGCCGGAATTGTTTTTCCCAGTCCAGGCTGGCCCGTGATTTGGCCATCTCTTCGTCCAGCTTGTGCGCGCTGGGCATTCCTTTTGCTAGGTCGGCAACGTGAGCGGCTATCTTTGTGACGATCGCTCCTTCCTTGATGTCCTCTGGTGTCGGCAACCCGAGGTGTTCCGACGGTGTTGTCATACACAAGAAATCGGCACCAAACATTCCAGCGAGAGATCCTCCGATTGCTCCTGTTATGTGGTCATACCCCGGCGCTATGTCTGTGACGAGTGGCCCTAGTAGGTAGAGTGGCGCGCCGCCGGTCAACGATTTCATCGCTTTGACGTTGGTCTCGATTTCGTTAAGTGGGACGTGACCAGGTCCTTCGACGAAGGTCTGGACGCCGCTTTCGCGAGCCCGCTGTGTGAGCTCTCCGAGCTGTATATATTCCATGAATTTAGGACGGTCGCTTGCGTCGTGCAAGCATCCCGACCTCATGCCGTCACCGAGGCTGATTACGAAGTCATACTCGTGTGCGAGTTCAAGGAGATAGTCATACTCAACGTAGAAAGGGTTGTCTTCGCCGTTGTGTACCATCCACGCAATGGTGAAAGCGCCGCCTCTGCTGACGACCCCCATAATTCTCTTGCTCTTCTTCAATACTTCGAGGGATTTCAAATTGACCCCCGCGTGGATGGTCATGAAATCAATGCCGTCTTGGGCGTGCTTGCGAACCGTGTCGAACATGTCGTCTGTCGTCATTGATACAACAGCGTCTCGCCGCATTGCTGCCTGATATATTGGCACAGTGCCAATCGGAGCTTCGATCTCTCGTAGGATTTGTCGCCGAATATTATCTAAATCTCCGCCTGTAGACAGATCCATGACAGTATCTGCACCGTATTTCAGTGCTATTCTTGCCTTTGCGAGCTCTTCGCTTTTGTCGATATGGTCTATTGATGTGCCAATATTGGCGTTCACTTTTGCGCGCAACGCTTCGCCTATGCCGATCGGCTCAATATCGTGGGTTGCGTTCTTAGGTATAACGCAGCGTCCACCAGCAATAAGACGCCTAAGTCTATCGCTTGATATGCCCTCTGATTTGGCAGCGTTTCTTATGTCGTCGTTTAACCCTTTTTTTGCTTCTGTTAGTAGCGTCATGGTGCTAGTTTGATTACGGGTCCGCTCACACCTCGTTAAGTGATTA
>PMIN01000215.1 GCA_003158275.1 Methanobacteriota archaeon | reverse complement strand
ACCCGAGTCGGAGCCTCGACAGCTAAAAGAAGCGCGTTTTCAATTTAAAGCTCAAGAGACTAATATTCAAGATGTAGAATTACAGCCAACTAAGCGAGAAACGCTAGCGACGTTAGAATTCAAATACACAAAGAAGGAACTGAGTAGCTATCTCGCGTGGCGCACAGCTGGCTTGACGTATAAATCAAGCATCTGGCTTGCAAAGGCTGCTTCTGTGTTTTGGTCGCATACGAAAGGAAGGATCAGCCGGGACAGCTTGGAGCGCATGCGTGAAGCTCTGTTTAGTAAGTACGACGATTTTTATGCACAAGGCAAGGTGCTCAACTTCACAAAGGGATTCTTGAGATATCAGGCGAAACTCACGTTTGATCAACGCCTCCTAGCTTTTGACTTATTTTTGGAGAAGCCGAAGGTACGAAAAGCCCGAAAGAAAATGACGGCGCGAATAGTCACCAAAGACGATGTGGAGCACGTCCTCTCAGTAATTAATCAAGAGTTAGAGCACGGGTCAATTGATGAGCTGCACGCCCGACATTTTAGCGGACTTGTTTTGTTCAGCGCTTATACTGGTCAGCGGCCGTACAGCACCATCGCTCAATTGAGAGTTGAACAACTTAGAGAAGCAATGCGGCTTGAAAAGCCTGTAGTTCTCGTCGAACCGATGCAAGACAAGATCACGATGGAACACTATGTGCCCCTTCATCCACAGGTAGTTGAGATCCTACCAACCCTCTGTGCAGACAGAGATGATGATACGCCAATGTTCACGCTTGAAAGCTTCCGCAAGTGGACACAGAAGCAGCGGATCCCGCTCAAGCGATGTAACGCCCACTTTGTTGCGTCTGACCTAAGGAAGTTCGCAGAGCAGCAGGGTGATATCATAGGTTGGAACGAGTCGAATCGCGCTTATATTTTGACTCATGGGGTTCGTGGTGTGGAGTGGACTAACTATCGGCATCCATTACCTGAACACGTGTACGACGTGTACATGCAAAGCTGGGGAGACGTTTGGTGCGAGGAATCGTAAACTGTAACAACGCCGCGTCACGCGACTATTTTATGCGAGAAGCATCCTTTAGTATGAACTTGTGCTCAGCGAGGCACGGGGACAATTCTAAGGTTTACGCGCGAGCGCGGAGGTTGTTTCATGGCATATAAAGAGGGATCCAATCCGGCGTCGGACCCTGTCAAAGTGGCGCCTGGCGTGAAAATGTTCGCAGAAGTTGTAGGTAGTGGCAAGCCCATGTTGCTCGTTCACGGTTTCGGCCTCACCCACGAGATGTGGAAGTACCAGATCCCTTATCTAAAGAGACATGGCTATCACGTTGTGTCTATTGACCTGCGAGGGTTTGGATACTCGAAAAACGTGCCAGCTGGCTACACGTACAAAACGTGGGCCAAAGACCTCGGGAAGGCCATTGATAAGTTTGAACGGGATGATGTGACGCTTGTTGGCTACTCGCTCGGCGGAGCGATTGCCATGTATTATATGGCGTTGCATGATGACCCGCCTGTGGAGAGGCTTGCTCTTGTCGCAGCGGCGGGGCCATATATGACCTGGAGTAAGGAGGGCGTCTTTGATCGTCTGGCCGAGATCGGTCTCGGCTCCGTTACCGGTCTCGCCGAAGCGGCTGAGGCAGCTTTAGACTTGCGTTTCGTCGATGCCGTAGGTGCCTTATTCGGAACGGGCGAAGTGCTCACTGGAGAGACCCTCTCCGCTGTTAGAGACATTCTAAGTCACTGGGCTTGCGTCGGTCGCGATCCTGTATTCTTTGATGCGCTCATTGATCTCATTGATCTTGGGGCATCCCCTCAACTGATCCCTCGGATTTACGGTAATACAGTCCTAAGAGCGGAGGCGGATTATCAGTGGATACAAGATATGTTACAATCTAGCTCTCCTGAGGCGTTGATATGCGGGCTTGTTGAGATGCGAGATCAGGACCTGCAGGAGAGCTTGGAAGATATAGCCGTGCCAACGACCATAATAGGAGGATGGTCAGATGTATTGGTACCCCCTTGGTTGATCGCAGAGCAGCTTATGCAGATTGAAGACGCGAAGGACTCTATGTTACCTGGAGGTCACGGACTTTTTTTCGAGCAGATACATGCGCTCAACCGAGTGTTGGCTGGAAGGTAGGCCCCTATCAGGCAATAGTATTTCGAGATGAGTCTTCTTCCGAGAAGTGCTGAGGCTCCGATTTTTTGTCTCTTCAAAGTAATCGAGCGTATATCGAAGGCACTGCACCAAGAGATCGCGAGCAAGATCGGCATCTACGCGTCAATTTTTAAGTTATATCTAGTGCCTTTTCTAAATGTCACTGAGTAGTTGAGACACTAGCAAGTTTGCACCAGACAAGATGCCCAATAATCGCTTAGTTTTTTTAAACAGGCGCCGTTTAAGTTCTCTGCTCACAGTGAAAGCCTTTTATTAGTTGCTTGCAATGTCTTAGAAGACTTTTTGATGCTCAAGATACTCAAATAGCGTTTTGTCTCACGGCTAAGCAACGCAGGGAGGACAGTACATTGCGAGAGTCCCTACTAAGCATTACGGCAACGGACATTGCGGAGTTTATCAGGCACGATTCTTGTGCGCGTCGCTTCAAGCTAAATTTGGGTGACATGGAATTAGCAAGATCGCTACCTTTCTTCGATCGCCTTTTTAATCCCCTGCTAGATCTGGCACTTCAGCAGTCGGGGCGCGAGAAAGAGGAAGAATGGAAAGCCGAACTCGAACACGCAGGTTTTATTGACCTAGCTGCATCTGGGAACTCCGCGACGAAACTCAGTTCCTCCGAATGTCGTAACGGCACTGAGTGGGAGGACTTCGTAGCTCTCGTTAGTGAGTTAAATCCTCGTCAATCTGCGTATTGCCGGAACCTTTGTGTCAGCGCTGACATAGGGGAATTTCATTTGAGAGGAGCGATAGATTTTTTGTTGGTTCGAAGGGACAAAAGTGGCGCTCCTCGGCTAATGATTGTGGAATGTAAAGCAAGCCGTCGGGATCGCACTTACCATCGTATCCAGGTTGCGCTTTATTACATGATCGTTGGTGGCCTACTTGAAAAAAATCGACTAGCCATCCACGGAAAACCGGTGACGAAAGCAGATTTAGACTGCTTGGTAGTGCGGATCGATGAAAACACAAACGATATACAAAATATTTTGAAACTATCTCCGCTCGATCGGAATGATGTGGCACAATTAGTAGAAGATATAACCCATCTGCTAGCTAGTGACGGCAGCCTTAAGCAGATAGCTGCTAGCGACGTTGCGTCACTGGAGTACCAGCTAAACGAGAAGTGCGGCACGTGCATTTTTGACGTTTATTGTCTTCCTGAAAGCGGCATAAATCGTAGTCTGGAACTCTTAAGCATTGAACCCGCGACAGCGCGAGCGCTGCGGGAAGGCGGTGTGTCGGATATTGATCGACTTTCTGAGTTGGATTTGCGAAGCGCACAAGCGCGCAACATAAGAAGTAAACAAGGCTTCTCACGGAGCTTAGAAGTGCTAAAAACCAAGGCACTAACGCGGAAGTCGACTCTTCCGGGAGGAGTCACAACTGTGCCTAGTTACAATGTTCGATATTTGCCACTTTCAAATCAAGGACAGCTTCCGGAGCACTCGATAGACCGTCGTAGGTTAATTAGAATCTACTTATCGGTGGACTATGATTACGTAGAAAACAGGGTAGCTGCACTTGCTGCACATGTCACGAATAGCAGAGGGCAGTTCTACACTGCCTTCGTTAAGTCTTCAAACGGATGGCACCGTGACCCGCATGTGAAGGAAGCATGGCAAATTGAGGGTAATCGTGCAGCTCATTCTTTAAAACCTCTCGATTACAAGTGCAGCAAGCAAATAGTTCGGTATAAAACAACCCCGTGGACTGGGCGATATGATGAAGACACTGAGGCAGAAAGGCGAGTTATCGAAGACTTTCTTCACGAGCTCGTCGACGCGATCATCGCGGTGGCACAGGATGATTACGCTCCAATTCATTTTTACGTCTGGTCTCGGTCGGAGATGACCCGCCTTGTTGAAGCCTGCTCTCGTGCTAGCACGGCGCTACTGAGTCACTTAACCGAGCTACTTGGCTGCCGTGAAGGGCTAGATCAGCTGATCTTTTCTTGCGTAGGAGAGGAGGTTGACAATCGGTATGCCTTAGGATGGACCAGTCGGGGGCTTATTGTGGCCACATCTCTTTCGTGGTTTGGTTCGCGTTTCCATTGGTTTCGACACGTCAGCGGCGAAGATGTAGACCTGGAACGGGTTTTTGCGCAGGATCTTTTCAATTTCAAGACGACGCTTGCAATAAGAAAACAAACAGCGCAGGCTACAAATGCAGGCAGCACTATGTATGAATGGGCGCCAAGGGAGCGCACAACTGCCGAAAAACATCGTTTTGAAATTCGTGGTCGATCTGACGACTCTTTGCCGGCCCCGTATTGGCGCGCAGCTTGGAAGACGCTTCAGAAGTCTGAGGATCGGGACGATCCCAGGATTGCAAATGCCATAAAACGCTACAATGAAGCATCCAAACCCAGCTATTTGAGGGCTTATCTTGCCGCTAGAACAGAGGCCCTGCGATGGATTGAGGAGCGGTTGCGAGATAAAAACCGAGAGATATTTAAGCCAATTTTGGATCTCGGTAAATTGAAGCAATTTTCGCTAGGCGTTGACAGTGTTAGCCGTGCAGCTATAGATTTCCTGAGATTAGACTCGAATGTTAAGATGCGCGATTGGACGGCTGCTCACTTGATAGCTCCGGCCTACAGAGTAGCTTCAGGAAGCAGCGTCCCTATAAAAAATGTTCAAAGCAAATGGAATTCAGACAGAAAAAAACAGGAATTAATTGCACAAGTCAACTTGCAGGACTTTGATATCGACCCCGACACATTTGCCGCTAACTGCAGTTTCAGCGATGGAGATTTTGTCCGGGTTACCCCATGTAGCGGAGATCCAACTATCGGACAGCGGTTAGGACAACTTCGTTTTGAAGGAAGCACTTGCGTATTGCGAGCAATTGACTGGTCCTCGCTAAGCGTAGTTCTAGACATAATCCCGATGCGTTCCGACCGATATAGGTTGGCCAGCGCAAGTCATCAGACAGAAGGCTTGGCATTTGACTATGCTACGATAGACGAGAGCCCATCTGATTTTGTTGCTCAAAGGGTTGAAGATGCCCTTTTGCAAAATGAAAGAAGCCCGGTCAATCAATGGCTCGATCCTGTGAGGCCAACAATACCAAGTCAACGCAAGGTGAAGCCGCGAGAAAGGGCGGAATACAATCGAATTCTTAAGTCTAGCACCTTTCCGGACGGAGGGAAGTTGAATCCTTATCAGAGGATAGCTTGCCTCAGTGGGCTGGACTCTCGAATTCAATTACTTCATGGACCCCCTGGAACTGGCAAAACGATCACAACAGCAGCTGCGGTTTTGATTCGCATTCTTGCTCGTCTAGAAGTAGGCGATATTGTGCTGCTAACTGCGAGCACGCACACGGCCGTAAACATCCTTCTTGAAGATATGGCCGACTTGCTTAGGTGCTCGTTTGTAAATGACTCTTTCTCGGAGGAGCGCAATCTGCCGTCAATAATGCTTGCAAAAGCCTTATCATCTCCGGATAGCCCGCGGCCTCGCAGCGATATTAGCGTCATTGATTCAAAATGGGGTACGCGCCTAAGCGAAATGTTGTCCAATTCTGTCGCAGTGGTGGGGGGCACTATCTCATCGATCCTCAAGTTATGGAAAGCGAAAGGCGCACGTTTAGCGAATTTGCGAGCCGCTTTGCTTGTCGTAGACGAAGCCAGCATGATGGTGTTCCCAAGTTTTCTAGCACTAGCAACGTTGCTCGACCCTCAGCGTGGGCAGATTCTGCTCGCCGGCGATTATCAGCAGTTGCCACCAATAGTGGCGCACGACTGGATAAATGAGGACCGTCCGCCTGTTGTGCTGTACCAACCGTATAATAGCGCGTACGTGGCAGTTCAAAACATAGGCACACAGCATCCAGACTTAACAAGAGTATGTCAGTCACCATTAATCTACACTTTCCGGTTGCCATCTGAGATACGAGAACTCGTCAATCGCTTGTATGGCCAAGAAAGAGCGCTTGCCGGGAGACCTGGTGAACCATATCAGCCGTCATCGGTGCCATCAAAAAATGCGTGGGCAAGTGTTTGGCGCCGAAAAACTGGTCTCTATTTGATAACTCATAGTGAGAAGCACTCCAAGCTTAGTAACAGCGTTGAGGCTTATATTATCGAACAGATTTTAGGGAGCTGCACAGGCTGCTCGCCTCAATCAATCGCTATAATCACGCCGCACAGAGCACAGCGCGGCCTTCTGAAGGTGCGATTGAAGCAATATTCTGAGCCATCTGGCTTGGTATATTCGATAAATACAGTGGAAAGCTTTCAAGGCGGGCAGCGAGACGTTGTTATTATTTCAGCATCTGAAAGCGACCCCGCGGCTATCAGTACGAGCACAAAATTCATTCTAGATCTCAAACGATCAAATGTCGCCTTTTCACGCGCGAAGCACCGACTGATTGTCATTTGTTCCGAAACGTTGTTAGATTTCATACCTCCTGAAGCCGCCGACTATGAAGCAACCTTGCTATGGAGATCGCTAAGAAGGCTTTGTTCGCGCGAGATTGCACGTGAGATCATAGAAGTCGATGGCACCGCTTTTCAGTCGAAGATATTTAGTTATGAACCCTAACTGAGATCTGCAGATAGCTGTGAGAACGGGGGGGCGATGAAACACGCGCCAAGCAAAAAATCGAAGAGGCAAAAAGCTCCGACAAGACTTTTTACGCACCATGGTTGCCTTCAAAGTCAAAAAATTTGAGCGATGACCGATTCTCGGTTCCGACGGTCTTGGACAATTATGATAGGCTAAACGGTTACGACGCGAAAATTACCGCTCTTATCAGCTTTATTTGCGGCTGTGAACCTTTAGAACGCGCAGGTTAATTTTGTTTCATCTCCAGTTAACAAGTTCATAAATGATTAAACGCAGCTCACCTGCAGCACCCAGAAAAGCAGGAATGCGTAGCAGTCGTTGAAAGTAACTTCACAATATCCGTTGTTCCTAGAGATTCAGCCACAGACTGGAGTGGTTATGGGTGGGAGACACTCGCAAGTTGCTTTCCTAGTTTGCTCAAAATCGGCTGTTTTTTAGCCGCAAAGCCGATTGCCTTAGAATGGCGCATAGACCACAACAGCTAGCGATAATATCTTGCAGTGTGATCACGCTCTTCTTCTTTTTGAGGACTTTGTTTTGACGAAGCTCGAAAAAAGCTAGTAGTTTATAACGTTGAACTACGGGGCTTGTATCGCCATGAATTTGTTGTTTTTAGGGACTCTGGCGAAAGGTTGGTCAAACCCGATGGTGAATCTGCGGTTGGTGAAAGCCGTGAAGCATAGCAACTGTTATTATCCTTGAGAAAATGAGTAACATGTTTCCAGAGCCTTCTGCGGCGACAGGAATCAGATAATGGTGAATGTAACCCACACCGATAAACTAGGACGGGTCGCTGAAGACTTAGTCGTTATTAAGCTTTCCTCGCTTTTTGAAGATTGCATTGTAAGTCAAGTCACTAATAACCAGCTGCATGATGTAGAAATACGGAAAAGCGACGAGAAGTTGACCGAGCGCATATGCAAGATTCAGGTGAAAGCAACCAACAGCAAGCAAACGAGAGGGGCGCGTGAAGCCTACTTCATTACGATACATCACGGCGCCGGTATGGGAAGCGGAAAAAAGGAGAACTATAAGCGCGGAGACGTCGATTTTTTCATATTCTACGTGTTTCCGCCAGCTGCGCACTACGTGATTCCTGACGAAGCGATACGCGGTAGTCTCGGCACGACTCTTTACGCAGGATTGCCGAAGCCACACGGCGCCAAATATGAGAAGTATCTAGACGCGTGGCCACTAATCACAGACTTTTTAGGGCTTCCAGCAAAAGAAGAGAAAACAATAAACAATACGCTACACAGTACTCTCGACAGGACACTAGCTAAGTTCTAAGACCCAATATTTAAAGGATAAACCCAATCAAGCTTTTTTTGGCCTTTCACTAGATTCGCTTGCAGCTTTCAAAACAGAAATCGCAAGCTTTTCCGCTTCGTGTGCACACGTCACCTGCTGCAACACTTCAATGATCTCGCGGAGCGGCGGCTCAGCCGTTTCCATATCTAGGTGCCTACGCGGCTTAGTCAGAATCGACATAACGAACGCAGTAAGGGTCTGGGCGAGCTGCTCTTTCAACTCAAGCGCAAACGTTCGCAAGTAAGACCCTTCAAGCCGCTTTGCTCTAGCGAGGCAGTAGCTGCAAGCCGCGCCGTAGATCATTACATATCTAAGCTGCGCGTCACGCCGCGCTCGTTCCACGCTTTCTAACAGTTGTTCGAGCGGCATCGTGTGTGAATGTAGGCAGCAAACAGGTTGTAGAGAGCCTGTCTTATCTCGCTTTTGTTGGTCTCGGTGTATATTGCTTGCACAATGGTGCATTCATGCTGAAGGAGATAACCCCGCTGCAAGAACGTGTTGAAAGTGAAAACCGAAACCTTTCAACGGACACGTGACGCTCTGCCCGTTCCTTAACTCCCAAAGGGTTGCTTCTGCCTTCCGTTTCCTTTGTTTTTGGGGCTGCTTTGAAAGCTGTCAGCGACCGGCAGCAATCGGCTATATTATACGAGGACGACTTCCGAAAATCGTGTGGGGCGCTAGATATTCTAAGATTCTAATTCTTAGTCTCCGGCTCGGTTGACCTCGACGGCTTCCGTAGTTCCGATGAGACTCTCCAAAATCGGCAACGGAGCGAAATATACGGAGCTACAACGCAGCACCGTGTAACTCTAACATGTTAGGGTATAAGTTACCCTTCGAGGGGTCAATATCAGAGAAAGGTTCATATCAATCTAGGATAACTGGACAACACATGGAAAGGACGAAAATATTAGTCTCTAAGGAGGCGCGGGAGCTGTTGATCGGCTTTCAGCTTGAGGAAGCGGCGCGGCTACATAAAAGAATCTCGCAGAGCGACGCGCTAGTTATAGCGGTTGAGCTTGCGAAGAAAGCGAGAGACACGGAGAAGGGCGATTGATAGGAAAGGTTGGATAGATAGATGTGAGATGTCAGATAAATCGGTGAGATTATGCAACTTGTAGGAAGATCGAAGGTAACCAAACTAAAAGCCAATGCTGGCATTGTCTACCCCCTCATAAGGTTGCCCAAAACCTACACAGACGAAATTGGGAAGACTGCTGACATATTTGAAACCCAGCACGGGAACAAGCGAGCACTCGTCGTCATGTTCGGTGAGTTATCAGAAGACAGTTCTAAGGTTATACAACTTACGCCTGAAGTTATACAACCAAATTGTCAGAAAGACTTAGAATCTCGTCTCTCTGCTCTCGAATCCCAAATCACAGGGATTAAATCACTTATTTCCCCAAGAGCAACATTCAGCTCCATTGAAAGCAAAAAAGGAGCGCCCGAGTCGGGATTTGAACCCGAGTCGGAGCCTCGACAGGGCTTAACGGGCACTTCGCGCCCGCCGGCCACACGCCCTTCGGGCAGTGTGTCCCCATGATAGGCCGCTATGTGGTTTTGGTTATCGAATCTAATGATGAATGTGGGTTCGCCTTCACGTACGCTTAATTCGTAAATACTAGCTTTTTTACCGGCGAGTTCCGCGTACTGACTCGGCAGGCGCAGCTGAGGGTAAATCTTACTGTTGCCTTTCACCTTGCCAACTTTTACGTCGGCGATATGTGTGTATTGGTTTGCCATAGAAATTTGCACACTCCCTCTCATTTATCATACGGAAAATTGAATTAGACTCTTCCTCTTTTTCGATGATAATTCTTTAGTTCGTTGATATGCAGCGAGAACTGCGCGGACATGTGGCGGAACCAATTAACCATCCAGCCATCGGGGTCGATTAACCGCAAGTATATGGTCGAAACGCTTACTTCAATGATTGTGTAACGTTCGCACGAATGGACGCGCTGCAGCAGCTGTTTGACGGTACTAAGCCTGGTATTAAGCCTAGCATTCGATCATAGCGTTCAAAAAGGAGATCGCAAGTTGTTTTCTGTAGCCTACCAACAAGATCTGTTGAACAAGGTGTAGGCTTGAGCGATCTAGTTGGGTTGCGGCGAGGATCGATCAAGATTTCTTGTCGTATTGTTAACAAGGTGGTTAATCAAAGGCGATATCATCGGGCAATCCAACCCTCATGAAAAATCGAGCAAATTCTTGAGATAGATGCTCTCGATATGGAGGTAGCAAACGTAGGCGCACGCCATAAGTGCTCATAGAATTTATCAACCATCTGAAAGGAAGACTGTAGACCTCGCGAAAGCTTGCTACTACAGCTTCTCTCTTAAACTGTGGAATGTCACATTTGCTCAACAGACGATAGCCAACTGTGTTCCCCCGGCGCAACTCTTCAAACCCATCGTCCTCTCCATAATATGGGTACTCCTTTTGAAAAGAGCTTAACGACCAATAAGGACAAACAACGATAAATCGAATCTTTTTGAACTTTATGTCACAAGATTGGCTCAGTACTATAACGTTATACCGTTCTGGCTTAACCTCGATATCAGATTCATCCACTATTTCAAACAAAGGGATATCTTCAGGAGGGGGGAAAAATAGGCACTTTTCAATGAAATCGCCTTGCTGTAGATCGTCGGTGCTGGTGACGACACCGTACCAAGGATAATCTCTCGTCAAAAGTCGCCAAGGATAGTCTCTCATCAAAACTTAGTCCGGCTTTATTTTGAATGGCTTGGCGTCCGATATTTCCTTTATTCTAACACGTACGGTCCATTTATCGATAGGAGGCAGGTCGACAAAGACATTGTGCTCGATTAGCTCCCGAGACACTCTGATTTGAGCACGCTTTTTTTTCAAAGATGCACCCTCTGTGTCCGTGATAATATGCCACTCATCAGAGGACGCAGTCGTTCTGGCACCGAACATGCCCGTAACGACTGGGTTATAAATTTCCCTTACCTGAATCTTACGGACTGTTGACGTTCCTTCAACGAAAGATTCCCCCGTCTTGCGCTTTCCTTTGTGGGGTGGAACATTCCATATCTCGCGCATGCGGCCGACTACGTCGACTCCGCCCATCGACTGTGGGCTTTGGTCGTTAAAGAAAAACTCGCTCACACCATTAGGATCCTTGTAATCTTGTGAGTGTTTCATTCAAATGTCCTCGGAATTTAGCAGCTTGGCAACTTAGAGAGCCAATCATCTGTTAGATCGTGGGCTTGATCTACCCATTTCAGTATGTCGCTTTTAGTTTTGGGAGCATCATCATCAATTGATTGAACTGTCGTTTCCCAAATAAAAGCGTCCGTAGTATTTTTTTGTCCTCGAGCTAACCTGAGGTTTATCGCTCCAGCAGGTTTTGACGATGGAAATACAAACCGCAAATCAAGAGCTAATGCTTTATCTTTCACTCCGGCATCAATGAACAGAGATGGACGCACTTTCACTTCAGTCCCCATCATATCGCCGAGGAACGCAAATATGTCATCCTCTTCATAGTTAAATTCTGTCGCATTCACACAGCGGAATATTGCTCTATTGACAGTGAGTTCGCCTTTTGGATATGCCTGAATAAGTGCATCTAGCACCTGCGGAACTCTTGCTTTGAAATCAGCCCAATCACATCTCTCAGTGTCATTGAGCGTTATAATTCCCGGTCCAAGTTGAACAAGCGGCCAACTATTCGCACTCTGTCTAAATCTATGTTGCACGACGTAAACTGCGATCTGACCCGGCATGGTTGAAGCTGGCAGTGGCTCGTGGAAGGGATATCCTTCAAGTTTATCATACACTCTCCCAACGAGTAAGTCGTAATGTGGATCTAAGAATACGCCTGGTGCGACTTGTTTAAGTTGCCACCATATCTCAAATATTACCTCTTCAAGGTATTTGTGAGGCTGCTTGTTCATTCTCTGATAACATCAATTCTGCTTGTGGTAAGGTGCTATCTCTAATGACCTAGTTATATAATCATTGTCCTTAGTTATTACGTGTCGTTGTACTCCGCTTAACTCCACTAGTTTTGCGTCACCTTTTGAACCGATCCCTTAGATCGCTCCGAATCGAAAAAAGAATGGCCCTAATTACCGTTGAAGAAGCCGCTCGGCCCGATTACTCTAACCGGGATATTTGAGCGTCGCTCTAATTGGACTTCTTTGCGGCTCTGAACTCCTTTTCTAGTCTTTCGTAATCGAACTTTGACTTGTGGAATTGAAGCCACTTTAAGAATGCTAGTTGGTCTAAAAATTCCTCCGACTGATATTGTTGGATCAACCAATTGATCAACCCTCCTACCAACAAACTGAGCTCTCCAAGCTCTCTGTCGAAGATTTCTATTTTGCCTCCGTGTGTGATGTGGCTGCGCTTGCCATACATGTCGAGCACCAATTTTTCCGCCGCTCCGCGTATCCTATCACGATTTTTCTGTTTTGGTGGCAAATTTGCAGCGTATGCAGTAGCTACGCTTTCAGCAATGGCATGGCTAATGCCCCCTTCTGTGCTCCGCTTGTCGAATTTGTCCTTACTTGGGATGACGCTCTCCAAGCACGTGATGAGGCTCAGCAGTTCGTTCTCTTTCTGTAGCTGGGTCAGGGAATCAGCAAACCAATGCACACCCAAAAGAAGCGCTTGTTGAAAGTCGGTCAGTACAGGGCATTTTAGCAGTTCTGCCATCCGAAGAAAGCCGCTTTCTCGCAGAGATCGTATATTTTCTGCGTTCCAATCAAAGCGAAACAACGGCCCTTTTGCGGCATTGCGAAGCGTGATCCTAGTAGATGAGGAACTCATTATCAGCGCGGTTTCAGGAGTATAGGTAATTACCTCTCCAAGCGGGCCGAGGCCAGCTGCCATTTTTTTCCCCTTCTCTCTACTGTATAAGAAAAAGGTAGCACAACGCAGCCAATCGAGAGAGCGACGAGTCTCATCATATGCGCGCTCAATAGCTCTTTCCGGTTCCGCAACGACGCGATACTCGGCACACACCTGGCCCTTTATTCGATCGAGGCTGTTTTGGCGAAGCATATCCACAAGTTGTTCTTGTTTGGGCGCTTTTTTGGGAGCCTTCGCGCGGATGTTTTCAAGCACGTCAATCGTCTCGCGAATTCGCGTATCGTTCATATACATCAACGTGAGGTTGCCAATGGTAACTCTAGCATCGGATGGCGCGGGATCGCTTCTAAACCCGGCGATTGGCACTATAACTATGTTTTCGGCCGAATAGCTGTCGAGACGATCAACTAATTCATTAAAAAAATGGGAAACGCAGCCCTCAATAGTCCTCTCATTTGCTTCCTCTTTTGCTGCGTTTGCTATCAATTTTTGAAGTTCTTTGTCAAGATATCTCTCTGAAAACCTATCGCTCCAATTGTGAAATTGAGAGAGGCCTTCCAGCACTTCGGTATACAATCTGGCGGTCTGGTCGATCAAAGTGATCGCAATGCCATCTTCGATAAAAAGTTTGGCATCGCTATCGCTTTTGAGCTGTCCAAGATCGCCGCGATGACGAATTATAAATGAAATTTTTTTTATGAATGGCCTCTTAGATTCCTGTGAACCCATAAAAATTCCCCTCAGCCAATTCAGTGCTTGTTTCGGAAACTGTTTGACTGCACATGGGTCACGATACCTTTTTATATCCTACTTATTTACATCGACCAAGCTATACTACATGATGAGCCAACCACGAAACAGGTTTATCAGTTCGGTGGCCAAAAATTGAGTGTAGTGAGGCATTTCCGCCATAGATGATCTTGCGTTCGATGCACGAAACAGTATTATGATGGGATGCACCGCTGAGAGAATAGATGTCGAGAGGGGCTTTGACTCGCACCCCGTCACCTCGAACCTGCAGATGTATCTGAGGGCTGCTCCTCCGGCCCCACAAGTAGGTCGAGTAATTAGAAGTCATTCCAACTCTAGGTCGATCTCCCATCTTGTCGGCAGTTCGGGATGATCGAATGCCGCGTCTATATCCTCAGCTTTGAATACTGATTCTTGTGCCTCCGCAAAGTGGTTATAATATTCTTGCTTGAATTCCCAATCGAGCATGCGCCGCTTCTCCTCAATGACAAACGCCTTCGTGAATCTCGGACACTGATCGGCATTGATCTCAATGCCTTGCCAACCCTCGAAGTTCTCATGCTGAAAATCATTCCATGCTTCCCAATAAAAGCCGCGTTTTCCATGCGGAGTTGAGAGCAGAATGATCCGGCCATTGCTGACAGCCAGCATAGGTCTCGCATTTGTGTACGATCTCTCAAGAACCTGCGCCGCTTCGTCAATAATCAGGAGTGAAACCGACGAGAATCCCCGGATGCTATCGGGCGCTTGGCCGGTGAGTGTGACGACCCGCGAACCGTTTTGCAGTTCAAGCCGGTGAACAGTCTCGGTGATCGAGAGAACCGGCTTGGCGATCTGCCGATAATAGTCGTGCACCTTGCGGAACGTCTCCGCGGCTTGTTGGAGCGTGTGACTGATAATAATGACCATCGCCTTCGGAGTGTAGAGGGCTTGGTGAAGGGCAATAATCGCCACGATTGAACTCTTGCCGGTTTGCCTCGCGCAGTTGAGGATTATACGCTTAGAGTCAGACCTGAGAACGTCCTCCTGCCATGTGTCGGGATCAATGCCGAGTGATTGCGCAAATTTGACGGGATTAATCGCGCGAGACAGCTCGCGGAATAGGTTGCCCTCACTAGCCGCCATCGTTTGACTCCTCGGCAAGTGCATCGAGGGCATCAGAGAGCGCTAATCGGGCTTCGGGATACGGGAGCAACTTCTCAACAATCACTTGCTTTAGCCGGACAAACTCAGGATTCACCACGAAGTTCATTTGTGGCCCGGTGTTCACCTGGCCCGTTACTTTCGCGATCAGATCGAGTTGCCTGATCTCTGTTTGCAACGCAAGGAGTGCGTGTTTCCTGTCACAATCCGCAAGAGAATCACGTAGTATGTCGAGTATTGTTTGATGTGATGTCGTCAACGCATTAACGACGTTCAAGTCCGCAACCTCGGCGGGTTCGGGCTTCATTGACTCGCGTATCCGCGCAGGGACGCAGTTGCGCACGTGCCTCGACACGGCTGATTTGTCTCAGCGGAGCATCCTGGCAACCGCTGACATGCTTAGCTCCTTAGACGCAATCTTTTGCTCAAGCTCCGCTCGCTGTGGGTGCTTGCACATAGTGCAGCGTGGTCTCGGTTGCGACGGTTGCGCTTTAACTGCCACGTTTTTGTTTACTCCTTTCGATGATAAGCGCGACGTTTTTCAATCGATGCAGACCGTTCGCTCCGCTAAAATCGATTGTATTTCAGAATCGCACTCATTGAGCCGGTTGATCTCGTACTCGATATTGCGACCCAGCCATTGAGGATATCGCTGACGGATGTGTGCTGCGACCGCGGCAACAAAATAGTTGCAGTTTGGCTTCTTTCCATGCTGCGGAGAAGGCCACGCGATCATTGTCTCATGGATAGTTCGAACTAACTCCGCATGATCAAAGACAGTTGGGCAGTTAGGCCCCTCTTTTCTTATTTCTCCTTCATGCAAGGAGGATTCATTAGAACTTTTCAGATTTGTGCTCTCTAACTGTCCATCTGTCCGGAGTGAGAACACCTCATCAGGCTCCTCATCCTCTTTGAGCAAGCGCAGTCCGACAGAATAACGGACGTCTTTGACTTTTTCCTTCCCAAAACCGAGCCCTTTCAAATATCGTCCCAGCGAAACCGGGGTCTTGACCTTTTTTGTGTCGTACCCCTTACGGGCATCACTAAACAGATCCCACAAGTCCCGCACTGCCACGCGATAGGGTTCCCCGGTAATTGCATCCTTGCCCACTCGGCACTCATTTTTCAGAAACTCGTAGATAGGACTCTGAGCGGCCTTGTAATCGAACCGAGCAGTTATTATCGCAGGCGGCGCATGTAGGCCGTTAATACGCCCTCTGTCGCTGAGGTTGTACCACTCAGTAGCGCCCTGAAGTATCTCGGCCAGTATCGCAGCTCGCGCGTCGGGATCCGTCATGAAGTACTGTTTAAGGCCCTTATCTTGTTGATCCTCGGGGATTTCTACCTGAAACGGGATCGGATAAAGCCGACGCCAAAACCCGTCCTCCTCTTCCGGGTTGTAACGCACTTTAGCGCGATGATTCGCAGCGCACCACAACTTAAACACCGGCACAAATTCTATGAGATCATTGCTAAACAGCGCGCGCGCTGCATATGGCTCTCCTGAGACGAGCGTGTTTAAGAGCGCTGAGTCCCATCGCATATTTTCACTCACTTCGATGCATCTGATAAGGCGGGCCCCCCGGAGTCTCAATAACTCCGGACGCGGCCGGCCCTGAGAACCGTCTCCCTGTATCAAAAACGTGCTAAATGGCTCCCCTTTGCCATAAGAACCCATGGCAGAACGTATGGCCTCTAAGAAAGTACTTTTCCCCGTTTGAGGGCCTCCAAAACAGTAGAACAGCGCCTCCTCGTTCGTGAGAGCTGTCGCGCTATATCCCACCGCTACTATTAGAAATGCCCGTACACGTCCGTTTGGTTGCACTTTTTCTAAGAAAGCGTCCCATTTGGAGTTTTTCGCTCCCTTGACGTATGGCCCGGTAATAAGCGTACAATAATCCTCGGGATTATGATATGGGCGCAATTCTCCCGTCGCTACTTCATACGTCCCGTTCTCGCAGTTGACAATAAGTGGATTGGTGTCAAATTTTAGAGCGCTGATCTCAAGATAGCCCTTTGCCCGGTCTACCACTGCATCAAGGCGAACTTTGAAACTCGATGCTCGCGCCCAGCTATTGAGTTCGGCGGCTATTCGTTGTTTCTTCTTCGCCTGCTCCTGTGTCTCCTTGCCCGCCAGTCGCCCGGCCTCGGCTGCTTCGTAACGAATTATTGTGACGACTTCTCTTGCTCGATGTTTGATCGCGGTCGTCGAGATCTCTGTCCAATATTTACCGTTGTACTCAAGCCATTTTCGCGTCTCCGTACAGTAGCGGAGAGTATCGCCATATTTTGAGCAAAATCGCTCTGCATTAGCAATATCGTCACAACCGCGAATCTCTATTTTTATTGCGCTCCCGTTAGGTTCTATAACGACCGGCTTGTTATCCTGCGGAATCATGCCTTCGTGGCGCAGCACTTCCAAGCACCGTTTGACTGCGTCCTCGTCGAGCGGGCCTGCATCTTCACATGATATGAAGCCCTCACGGACTGCGATCCACGTCAACGGATCTCCGCCCGTGTGGTGCCGATAACAGCACCAAAGATTGAGACCAGGATTGACGAACAGGTTGCCGTCGCCTGTTGCATCGTGTATCGGGTGTTTGATTAGATAGCCGTCTCCTACCTTTCGCGCGTTGCTCGGCAAAGTGAGCACATCGCTCATGGTGATCCCATACTCTTCGCAGATAGATCGTCCCGATCCTCGCGGCCGCAAACATGCCCAATCTTCGGGGCTCGATTGTTCTTTGATACAGGGTTCTATCCATCGAGGAGGCAATTCGATCCGGCCTATGTCGGTCACGATCACGTACGGCCGCCCGTTGACGATGCTCGGAGGCGCGACGACATAACCCTTGACTTTCAAGTCAATGCCGTTCGCTAGTTGCCCTTTGAGTCGCGCATCGTTGAACGCTGACGGGAAATTGAAATAGTAATGAAGTCCGCCGTTCGCTGTCTCAATAGTGTAGGTCGGCGGGAGCTCTCCATATTCGGCTTCCAGTTGAGAGAACGATCGCTTGCCGTCGGAGTCATGCATATCGACGTCAATGACGAGGAGGTTGCTTTGGGACCCAGTCAATATGCCGATGTTGGCTTTGGGACTCTGAGCCCACCATGCTTTGATCGTCGTTGCGTCGTTTGTCGCGTCTTTGAATCCGTGCGGAACAAGGTTCGTGAGTGGTCCCTTTGAGTAAGGTCGCAACGGGATAACCTGCAAACCACGCGCAGCGTAGTTTAGAGCCGCATCGAGCATTTTGCTGTCAGTCGTGCCCGAACCCCCCTTCCGTTATTTCCCGTAACTTCTCTTTGTCAGCACGTTCAGCGCGGAGTATGTCCTCGTAAATGGACACGTCGTAAAACTCGAAAAATGCAGCTTTGTAAAGTTCCCGGAGTATATTAGGAGGAAGTGCGTCGAGTTCTACCTGCATGAGCTGACCGTAGTCTCGAATGAAGCCTGCTGCACGTGAATCACTTTTTTTTCCCGGGTTTACAGGCAGATTATACGCTCTTACCTGTTCAGCATTGAGCGCGATGCGCTGCACGCAGTCAAAGCAGCTGCGTCGCTCTTCGAAGTCTCTCAATATATCTACGCCACTCGGATCGAAATCACCGGCATAGATAAGCACAGCCTCACGCTCATTATTCGAAACATTAGCAATGATTTCGTCGACATACGTTTGCGATGAGTATCCACCAAGCGGTGTGATTGCGACACCATATTTGTCAAACCACTGCCTCAGCTGTTGCACCATTCCGTGCTTTACAACGCCGAAATAGACCGAATACTCCTGCTTTTCATCGCGGTTGCGTGCGTATCTCTTGGCAAGCCCTTCCAACGCATCCTGCGGGCTATTGAACCCTTCAAAGCGGTGAATATCGCGCGTATGATCAATTAGCTGCGGAAACTCCCCATTTCGACGAAGTTCGGCGGTGACCTTACTGAGCGTTTTGTAGGCATTCTGACTGTTTGGTATCGCCCTTTCAACGACCAAGCGGTAAAACAGCTGTCGGAGAGTAACACCGGTGTCATAAGAACGCACGATTTCAGCAGCTCGGGCAGTTATCGACGCCATGAAATGCTCATAACCTCGCCTCCATCAGCATATCAAACCCTGAGATCAGCGCGGCGAGTTCGTCGGCTCCGTTCGACAGCAGCAAACAGTATTCGTCGTCCTCGGGATCCGCAGAATCGAGGGTCCTGCACACGTGTGCATAGACTCGCCGGATATTCTCAATCAGGACGTAGTCGGGAGATGCTCGTCTAACCTTCGCGTCAGCGGATGCCTTTTTATGGTTCGAATGAGTTTTGCTACTCGACATAACGGGCACCACCATTGCTTCGTATGTCTATTCCCATTCCGTTCCCGTGTTCCCGCACGGCTTCTTTCTCTTTTTCTTTGCTCCCAGTTGAAGCGTCGTCTCTTACGAAAAACCAAACCTGATGATCTCTCGTTCTCTCTTGGCTCACGACTCCTTTTGCCATCAATTGAAGAAGGCGGACGCGAATTGAGGGAACGGTAATTCCTACTAAATCTGCCAGCTCTCCCGCCTTGGTTTTCCCGCGTCTTGCCATGAAGTCGATCATTTCAATATCGATCTCGTCTATCTTCATTTTTAGCCCCCGTTCGTGTTAATAACAAAGAAACACTTATTGACTAACAGGCATATGGGGTAACATAGGCGAGCAGGCCAAGTTGTGCTTTGAACGCGATTCAGTAGATTTGAGCTTAATTAAAATGGAAGAGAGTAATATTAGGAATATCGTTTCTCAATTGGAGGCCATTATCGGCGTTAAAATACCAGAAGGGACACTGCGTCGGTGGGCTTCAGAAGGACTGATCCCGAAACCTGAGTTGGAAGTAAGAGGAGACAAACAGGACCGCTTGTGGCTATGGCCCCCAGCTACTGTTGAGCAAGCCGCTGTCGTCTACACGCTTCGCAATAAAGATTTGCCTTGGGGTAAAACGGCGAAGGGTTGGCCCAGAACGAAAAAAGGGAAAAACGCAACAATATCAAGAAACATGCTTTTAGAAGCGAAAAAAATGGTACAGCACCTTTACGCGTCAGTCAACAAAGGCAAAATTGAATCTGCAGACGTGAGTGACATGTTTCACCTGTTAAAGGCCGTCACATTATTGCCAAATGGCGGGTGCATGTTCGGTGGCTATGCGATACATCCTGTTTTTACCGCGTGGGTAACCACGTTAGAGAAGATAAGACGCGGTAAACCCCTTGTTGAGCCATTGAAAGTCCTCTTTAGCTGGCGCGTCGACATTGAACAAGAAGATGATGAGGAATCACTCAAGTTGAAATACATGGGCATTACGGTCGAACCTTCCAAGTGTGAAATTGTCGGCTTCTCCATTGGAAAGTTTACTGCAGGGGCTTGGTTAAAGAAGTTTGGTACAGAGCCGATTGATTGGGAAAACGCGCAACGCGAAAATCTTGTTTTGACGTTAGACAACTTGGCCCAGGTGCAAGAAGATGCCCAGCATCAACAGATTATCGTGACGGATCCGTTCACAAGAGTTACGATTGCAATCAAGAGGGCCGATCCTGCAGAATGGGGACCGCCTCCGTGGGAAACGTGATTATTGACGGAAAAGTTGCTTCGCAATGCTTACACGCGAACGTGCGCCAAGATTGAACTGAGCGCTTTGCATTGAGTTGGGCTGACGCTGGCCGAACTTAGATGGTGTGTGGGCCACACTTCGCTGCACAAAATGTGTCGATTATAGGCAGGTTAAAGACGTTAACTGTCGACTTACGAGAGTTTAGGCGAAGTATGTTTTTGTCGCCGAACCAACAGAGTGCCGTCTCTTCACAGCAGGAGGGTTTAAGTGACTCAAAGCCGTAAAAACAGACCGAAAACATCGCAACACAATGATACCAGTCAGACAAGGTTGCGTGAAGTCGACGTCGAGAAAGAACTCGACACATCGACAAATCAATCGTCTAACCGTCAGCTGTCTGAAACCACAATATCAACCGCGCAACTCAGCGGCGAGAGCCTCGACGTGTCAGCCCTCGAAACGTGGCTGTGGGAGGCTGCCTGTACCATTCGCGGCGCAGCTGACGCCCCAAAGTTTAAGGATTTCATCCTTCCGTTGATCTTTTTTAAACGATTATCTGACGTGTTCGACGATGAATTCGCACAGTATTCAATGAAATATGGCAGCGAAGAAGCAGCACGAGAGATTATTGAAGCCGATCATCTCGATGCCCTCAAAACGGGCCATACTCCCATCGTGCGTTTTTATATCCCTTCTGAGAACTGCTGGAACGCTATTCGCAATCACCCGGCAGACGGATCACTCGGCGAATTTGTAACCGATTGCATGCGCCGTGTGGCACAACTTAACCCCGATCTGCGCGGTGTGTTGGATGTCAGAGACTATAACGAAAGGCAAAGCGGTCAGCGCACTTTGGATGATGACCGGTTGGCCGGCCTTGTTCAAGTGATAAGCCAACATCGGCTAGGATTGAACGATACTGAGCCTGATGTTTTAGGACGTGCGTACGAATATCTGCTGCGAAAATTTGCTGAGCCCGGACAGAGTGCGGGGGAGTTCTATACACCTAAAGAAGTAGGATGGCTGATAGCCCACTTAATCAACCCAGAGCCACATACCACAATCTACGATCCCGCGTGTGGATCGGCAGGGCTTCTCATTAAGGCACGCCTACTATTCGAGCAACGAAATCCAGATCAACGGAGTGCAGCACCCCGATTGTTCGGGCAAGAACTGAATCCAACTACGTTTGCAATGGCGAAGATGAATATGTTTTTGCACGATTACACTGACTCCTCATTTGCTATTGGCGATACATTCCGTAATCCGGGGTTTACAGAAGGGCACGCCCTCAAACATTTTGACTACGTTGTAGCCAATCCGATGTGGAATCAAGATGGCTATGACGACAGCTTTTATGATAACGATGCGTGGGATCGATTCTCTTACGGCGCCCCGCCGAAATCATTCGCGGATTGGGGATGGGCGCAGCATATGTTGTCCTCGTTGAACAAGGACGGACGCGCAGCTATCGTTCTCGATACGGGGGCGGGATCCCGGGGCTCGGGCAGCAAAGCTTCCAACAGGGAGAGAGACATCCGCATGAGCTTTTTGGAGAACGACTTCGTAGAGGCGGCTATTCTTCTACCTGAGAACCTTTTTTACAACACGACTGCGCCCGGCATGATCATGCTGTTCAACCGAAATAAGCCGCCTGAGCGCAAACAGCAGATTTTGCTCGTTAATGCATCGGCGTGCTTTGTCAAACAAAAGCCGAAGAATGTCCTAACCGACGAAGGAATTGCTGCTATTTCCAAGGTCTATAACAAATGGGAAGCGGTTGACAAGTTCAGTAGAATCGTCACATTGCAAGATTTAGAGAGGGTCGACTATAATCTAAGTCCATCGCAATTCGTTAACATTGCTGACGAAGTCGAGCACCGACCACTGAGTGAGATACTAGTAGATTTGACTGCAGCAAGTTTTGAGCGAGAACGAGCTGATGAAGCGCTTCAGCTCGTATTGCAGACGCTAGAACTATACACTGAGAAATAGTGCCCGAAGATCGACGCGATCCGGTTACGGGACTAGCAGATCGGCCTCAGCTGACCGTAATTGAGTCTTTGCTAAACGAGCTGCCCCCTCATTGGAAGCGCATACAGTTGAAAGACGCGCTGACTTACATACGCAACGGGCTCACGGTGGAGCAAAACAAAGATCGCACAGGTTATCCGATAACACGAATAGAAACAATAACAGATGAGTGTGTTGACGCAACTAAGGTTGGATACGTTTCAGGAGTTTCGTCTGCAGCTATTGAAAGCCATCGGCTGCAAATTGGAGATATCCTGCTCAGCCACATTAACAGCGAGCCCCAAATAGGCCGGACTGTAGTATTTGAGGGACGCCCCCCGTTGTTAATTCACGGGATGAACTTGCTGAGATTAAAAGTGGATGAACGCGTAGTTTTACCCTCGATGCTTAACTACATTTTAATTTTCTACAGAATTCACGGTGCATTTATATCAATTGCGTCGAGAGCGGTCGGACAAGCCTCTATAAATCAAGGTCGAGTCGAATCGATAAAGATTGCAGTTCCGCCGATGTGCGAGCAGCAAGCTATAGTCCAAAGATTGCGGTTGCTGCAAAATGCTAAGCAATTGCGAGAGTATGAAATGAAGCTCGAGGGTGAGCGAAAAGCTGCTATGCTACATCACCTTTTCACTTATGGTACACGAGGAGAGACGACGAAGCAGACTGAAATTGGCGAGATACCCACAAGTTGGGACATAATAAGTATCTCTAAGACTTTAATTAGGAAGCAATACGGCTTATCTTCGCGCGGCTATCCAAGTGGGCAGTATCCCATCTTGCGGATGAATAATTTAGAGGGTGGGAAAGTAAACACATCCGATCTGCAGTTCGTGAACCTCGACGATATCACTTATAGAAAATTCAAATTGGATAAAGAAGATCTGCTCTTTAATAGGACGAATAGCCAAGAGAAAGTCGGAAAAACGGCGTTGTTTGATATTGAAGGAGATTTCGTTTTTGCATCGTATCTAATTCGTTTAGCCGTAAAAAAAGATATTGTATTACCTGCTTACCTGAATGCCTATCTCAATTGGGATGCGAGCCAACTACGCCTGAAGCGGGAGGCTTCGCGTGGGGTTAGTCAATCAAACATTAATGCTACAAAACTAGGTAGGTTTGTCATTGCTGTTCCTAAACTAAATGAGCAAAATACAATTTCCGAAATCTTGCGATCTTGCGATGCTAAGATCGAAGCCTTAAAAAATGAGACTAAGTTGCTGAGCGAGCTATTTGCGACATTACTCGAAGAATTAATGAAAGGTAGACTCTCTGTCGAACCCCTTATGGAAGTAGCAACGTAATGAGCGAAAAAATCACTGTGCAATTCCCTATTCTAAAATATGTTGATCAGATTGGGTGGGATTGCATAAAACGTGCTGAAGCCCTAAATCTCCGCGGCGAAGAAAACAGCTGTTACTTCACAGACATAATTAACTCCCAGCTCTTGAATCTCAATCCTGACGTTATAAATGCAGAACGAGCAGAAGAAATTATTCGTCAGCTGAATTTGCTAAGACCGACAATTGAAGGCAATCAAGATGCTCTTTCATGGCTTCGAGGAGAGCGTTCAATTTTCGTTCCTGCAGAGAAGCGCGAGCGCAACCTCCGCCTTATCGACTTTGCCCATCCCGACAATAACATTTTTCAAGTCACCTACGAATGGCGTCAGAAAAGCCTTTTCGGGACGAATCGGGCTGACATAGTCTTTCTGATCAATGGTATACCTGTCGCTGTTGCAGAGACCAAATCCGCTACAAGGCCAGAGGGATTGGCTGAAGGTATCGAACAAATACGCAGGTATCATCGCGAATCACCGGAACTCTTCGTCCCGACTCAAGTTTTTGAAGTAACCCACCTCATTGACTTCTACTACGGTGTGACGTGGAGTACCAATCGCAAGAACATTTTCAATTGGCGCGAGGAGGAGCAGGGTGATTTCGAGCATAAGGTCAAAGCGTTTTTCGACCGTGAACGATTCTTGAAAGTGCTTCACGATTATATTATATTCCTTTCAAAAGACGACGTCCTGACAAAGGTAATTCTGCGCCAACACCAAGCGCGAGCGGTCGAGAAGGTTATTAACCGCGTGCATGACCCAACGAAACGACGCGGACTCATATGGCACACCCAAGGTAGCGGCAAGACATATACGATGATCACTATTGCCTCGAAGCTGCTTCGAGAGGTGAGAAGCGGGGAGAAGCCGACCGTGCTTATGCTGATCGACCGCAATGAACTTGAGGCCCAGCTCTTCAAAAACATCGACGCATACGGGGTGAAAACGGTCGAGATAGCAGATAGCAAAGCAGATTTGCAGAGGATCCTCAGATCAGATTTCAAAGGCCTTATCGTCTCCATGATCCACAAGTTCGAAGGCATCCCCCCTAACATAAACACGAGCGAGAATCTTGTTGTGCTTGTTGACGAAGCACATCGTACAACAGGCGGAGATTTGGGCAATTATCTGATGGCAGCTCTGCCTAACGCGACGTACATCGGATTTACAGGCACACCTGTCGACAACATCTCGCGAGGCAAGGGGACGTTCAAAGTATTCGGCGGAGATGATGAGAAGGGCTATCTTGATAAGTACCCAATCGCCGAGTCGATTGAGGATGGCACGACAGTCAAGCTCAACTATGCAATTGCTCCCTCAGACATGCTTGTGGATACTGCAACGCTAGAGCGAGAGTTCTTCGACCTAAAAGAGACTGAAGGAATCAGCGACGTGGAAGAGCTTAACGGCATCCTGAATCGAGCAGTCAAGCTTAAAGAAATGATGAAATCGAGCAATCGTATAGATAAAATCGCAAAGTACGTTGCTAACCATTTCACCGAAAATGTAGAGCCGATGGGATTCAAGGCGTTTCTTGTCGGTGTTGACCGGGCAGCGTGTGCGCTCTATAAAGAAGCACTCGATACGTACCTCCCTTCAGATTATTCGCAAGTCGTCTTCTCGCCATCTCACAACGATCCTGAGCGGCTCAAGCGCCATCATCTGACCGAAGATGAGGAGAAGGCAGTGCGAAAAGCGTTTATCAAGAAAGAGGAGGATCCAAAAATCTTGATCGTCACTGAGAAGCTCCTCACCGGATTTGATGCTCCTATCTTGTACTGTATGTATCTTGATAAGCCGATGCGCGACCACGTTCTGCTACAGGCGATTGCTCGCATCAATCGGCCCTATGAGGATGAAAGTGGACTTGTTAAGCCGTTCGGCTTTGTATTGGACTTCGTTGGCATCTTTGAAATACTCAAGAAGGCCCTCGCATTTGATTCCGATGTTGTTGCATCTGTCATTCAGAACATCGACGTGCTCAAGCAGCTTTTCGCATCACTTATGAGCGAGAGCGGACCCAAGTATATGGCCCAATCATCAGGATGGGACGATAAGGCGAAGGAGCGCGCAATTGAGGCATTTAAGACTAAGGATGTTCGCGAAGATTTTTTTAGGTTTTTCCGGCAGGTGCAAACCCTTTACAACATCCTTTCGCCTGATGCATTTCTCGGGCCCTACATTGGGCAGTACCTCGCGCTTTCTGAGCTCTATGCGCTAATTCGGAACTTTTATTCGAGCCGCCCTTATGTTGACCGCGAAGTGACCGCAAAAACGAAGGAGCTTCTGCGAAAGCAGACCGGAATTGATTTCATCGATCCGCCGGGGGCCATTTATGAGTTGGGGCCAAAAGAGCTTGCTGAACTCAAGAAAAGCGATGCGCCGACAACGGTGAAAGTACTCAACCTAAGTAGGATCCTCAAAGAGACTATCAACAAGAAGGGAGAATCGAAGCCTTTCGTATTAAGCATTGGCGAGCGTGCAGCCGCGGTGGAGCAATCATATGATGCGCGCATGCAGTCGTCCGTAGAGGCATTAGACGAGGCAGAGCGACGTAAGTTAGAGGCGTTTGAACAAGAAACCTTGCATGAGTACGAAAATCTTGCAGAGGAATATATCGCTGCCGACGCTGAACGTCGCCGACTCGAGCTCGACGAGAATACGTATGCGATATATACCGTACTTAAGCTAGTCAATGAAGAAAATGCAGTCGCAACAGCTCAAACAATAAACGCATTGTTTCATGACCGTGCAGATTATCAATGGGATAACAAGCAAGAGATGCAACTACGAGCCGAGATCTTTAAGACCCTGCGGTCTATCGTGGGCACTGAAAAGATGATAGAAGTAACAAACACGCTCTTACGATTGAAGAGAATATGATGTTTGAACAACATGTGCGACTGTCCAATCCTAATAGCACATGGCACAGCGCAGATGATTTGAAAGCTGCAGCGTATGCGTGGGCAGAACGGATAAACATCAGGTTAATACAGGTAAGCGTCCGGAAAATGCGGCGAAAATGGGCATCAATCTCGACTGCTGGTCGTTTAACTTTGAGCTTAGACTTGCTCCAAATCCCTAGGGAGCTTGGGGAGTTTGTTATCGTTCACGAGCTTGTACATCTTCTCGTTCCAAATCACGGCAAGGTGTTCAAGAGTTTCATGCTAGCTTATTTGCCCGATTGGGAAGAGAAAAAGCGACTGCTGCAGAACTACCGATGACTGCTTGAGGTGAGCAATGAACAATTGCGAAGGCTGAATAGTGTGACAGGACTTTTCATTTGGCATTTCTTTTCTCAAGTTTTGAAAACTATGCGTCCCCAATATTGCATATATGCGTCGTAGACATTTTCAGGCAGCGGGTGCTTGTAGTGCTTCCAATCGACGCCACTGACACCATGCGTCATGATATACGCCCGGTTTGATTGATCCCACTGAACAATGTCGCCGTATTGTTCAGCAAACTTCCTTAGATCGCCCATAACAATGCGAACGTTGCTTCCCAAGAGTCGAACGTCGTGATACCGCAGGCATTGCTGAAACGATAATTGCTTAAAAGCGAGCGCATCGTCCGGTCGACCATCCAGCACAGGCAGTATCGCTTCAACAACTTGGGGATGAAGGGGGCAATAGTGTTGCATGCGAATTTTATCTTGCCACGGAAGGACGTCGACAACAGGCTTTTTCATCTTCACTGCCTCCCTAAATTGCCCAACAGAAAGTCTTGCAATCGTCGCTAAGGGTCGTTGTCCTGTGAATGCGCCAAACAATACCATCGCTTCATAGTTCAGGCAGTGATAGCCGTCAATGCCGCCGCTACGATATGCGTGCCCAATCGCTGCGAGTAAGTTCTCAACGTCTTCTTTGGTAACAATCCGGTCTGTCACGCACTTTTGCTCCTTGACCGACCGGGGGAGCTGCAAGAACAAGTCAAACGAGGCATATCGCTGATCGAGGCTGATCTTTGACATGTAGCGAAGAAATGCACGAGCGAACTGCAGGACTTTGCGTTTAGCGTCGATATCGCGATATTTTGCAAGGACGTGGCTGCGCAAGTAGTGCATTGTGGTTACACTCACAGTTCCTCGCGTAGCGCCCCACAACAACTCAGCTGACTTTTTCAACCACGTGACCGTCTTGGGCGACAGCCCAGCAGCCCGCAGTGTGAGGTATCCATCTAAGTCTTCTCGTGTGAACAGAAGCTTGAGATTAGATATGCCGGTGTGATTAGTTTGGGGATAGAGTTTACACTCGAGTTTACACTCGAGTTTACACTTTTTTCCT
>PMIN01000173.1 GCA_003158275.1 Methanobacteriota archaeon | reverse complement strand
TGCTATGCCATTTCTTGACGGAGAGCTGCACCACGTAATGAATTTAGGTGCGATAATCGGAGAGAATTGTCGTTTCGGGCACGGGATCCTCGTTGAAGCTGGAAAAATTATTGGTGTGCACTGCACCGTGGAATCCTCCACGACGATAAGAAAGAACATCGATAACTATAGCAACATCGTTTGAGGCACGCTGCGGCACAGTTTACTATCTTAATGCGCGCGAAGCTCCTAGCAGCACAAGGCGCGTGCCCCATCATCACGTCGGAATACGTTGAAACTCCAAGCCAGAAAATGCGAACGCGTGGGGGTTAAGATCGACCTTAAAGAAGCTCATAGACCTGATTTTTTTTGATTTAACTGCCAAGGAAGCTTTTATATAGAAGTTTAAACATACAAAAAAGTAGTCTTTTCTTTGAGGTGGTATCGCTGATTCAACAAGATGACGACCAGGAGCTTGTCGAAGTCGAAATTCCCCCTGAGGAAGCAGCTATTTTGGAGGAGCTTGACAACGTCAAAGNNTACAAAGGCTTCAAGCTGACTTCGAAAACTTCAAGCGCCGAACTAAAATCCAAAGCAAGGATCTCGCTAAGTATGCGTCCGTCGATCTGATTAGGGAGTTACTTGATATCTCTGACAATCTCGAGCGAGCTACTCAGGCACTAAGGGCTGAGGGCGTCCAAGGTGTCTACGAAGGAATCGAGTTGATACGCAAGCAGCTATGCGATATTTTGAGTAGGAACGGAGTCACGAGGATAGACTCGGTTGGGGCGTTGTTTGATCCACACGTGCACGAAGCGATTATGAGTGTAAGTGACGCTAANNATAGGGTGGACCAATGAGCAAAGCAATAGGCATAGATTTAGGCACGACTAATTCCGTCGTCGCAGTCATGGAAGGAGGAGAGCCAGTAGTAATTCCAAACGCAGAAGGAAATCGAACGACGCCTTCTGTCGTGGCATTTGTAAAGAACGAACGCGTCGTCGGCGAGATTGCAAAGCGGCAAGCGATAACCAATCCTGATCATACCATTTCGTCCATAAAGAGGAAGATGGGCTCCGATTACAAGGTCAACATCGAAGGCAAGACGTACACACCGCAAGAGCTCTCAGCAATGATCATACAGAAATTAAGGCAAGATGCTGAGAACTATCTCGGCGAGAAAGTGAGCCAAGCAGTCGTTACGGTTCCAGCGTACTTCACTGATAGCCAGCGGCAGGCTACCAAAGACGCGGGAACCATCGCAGGCCTCGAAGTTCTGCGAATTATTAATGAGCCGACGGCGGCTTCCCTCGCGTACGGCTTGGATAAGGGAGAGGAGCAAACGATTTTGGTTTTTGACCTTGGCGGCGGAACATTTGACGTATCAATACTTGACATAGGCGACGGCATATTTGAAGTAAAAGCCACCAGCGGAAATAACTTGCTCGGCGGCGACGACTTCGACCAAAGGATCATCGATTATCTGGCTGACCAGTTCAAAAAGGAACATGGTATCGATCTAAGAAACGACAAGATGGCCTTGCAGAGGCTCAAGGAAGCGGCAGAGAAGGCAAAGATAGAGCTGTCGACGCTCACCAGTTCCGTGGTAAACTTGCCGTTTGTCACTGCCGATCAAAACGGCCCAAAACACTTGGACATCACGCTGACGCGGGCGCAATTTGACAAGCTGAGCGAGGATTTAATCGAAAAGACGATGGGTCCGACGAGGCAAGCCATGAAAGATGCGGGGCTCAACCCCAGTGACGTGGATCGGATCTTACTCGTCGGCGGATCTACGCGCATTCCCGCGGTTCAAAACGCCATAAAGAAGTACTTAGGCAAAGATCCGGATCGCACTATCAACCCGGACGAGTGCGTCGCGATCGGGGCTGCGATCCAAGCGGGCGTGCTTGTCGGCGAGGTGAAAGACGTTTTGCTACTCGACGTCACTCCTCTATCGCTGGGAATTGAAACTCTCGGAGGAGTATCCACCAGACTCATTGAAAAGAATACAACAATTCCGACAAAAAAATCTCAAGTATTTTCAACTGCAGCTGATAAGCAAACCTCCGTTGAGATTCATGTGCTTCAGGGCGAACGAGAGATGGCCGCTGGCAATAAGACGCTCGGGCGATTTCAGTTGGTAGGAATCCCTCCAGCCCCACGAGGTGTTCCACAAATCGAAGTCACTTTCGATATAGATGCCAATGGCATCGTGCACGTTGCAGCAAAAGATCTGGGAACGGGCAACGAGCAGAAGATCACCATCACATCGACCAGTGGTCTGAGTAAAGAAGAGATCAATCGGTTGGTGAAAGACGCAGAAACTCACGCTGACGAGGATCGAAAGAGAAAGGAAGAAGCTGAAATAAGAAACGGCGCGGATTCTATGGTCTACACGGCAGAGAAAACGCTGAGAGAGACAGGGGACAAGATCGATGAGTCGCGCAAAACTAAAGTGACGGCCGAAATTGAAAAAGTGCGCGATGCGCTGAAAGGCGCAGATGTTGAAGCTATCAAGCAGGCAACAGAACAGCTAACGACCTCAATCTATGAGATTTCGACTGAGCTCTATGCTAAAACCGCGGAAAAGGCTGAGGAGAAAGCCCCCGCAGAAGAGTCTGACTACGAGGTAGTCGACGAGAAGTAGTGCGCTAGCATGCCCCATGAAACGTGATTACTACGAAGTGCTAGGGGTCAGTAAGACTGCCACCGAAGCTGAAATAAAAAAGGCCTATCGTAAACTTGCCCTAAAATACCATCCTGACGTTAGCCCTGACAAAGGCGAGGCAGAGGAGAAGTTCAAAGAGATCACAGAAGCTTATGAAGTACTCAGCAATCCAAGCAAGCGTGCAACCTACGACAGATTGGGACAATCTGGTTTCCAGCAAGGTGCGTCTGGTACTGGCTTCAGCGATTCCGGCGGGTTTGGCAACTTTTCCGA
>PMIN01000244.1 GCA_003158275.1 Methanobacteriota archaeon | reverse complement strand
TACTCTGATCCTCGGCATCACCAACCGCGAGAACGCGAGCGACACCTATGCGGGCACGGTGTCACTAGGCAATTCAACACTCTATCGTTTCGACAATCTGACGCTGTTCCAAGGGCAAAACGTTGAACGGCCTATATCTATCTCGGTCACTTCCTTAGGCGAAAAGCAGAAGCTGAAGTTCACGCTCGTTGATTCATTTGACAAGACCTACGAATTGCACCTGTGGGTCAACGTACGCGCGCCCTGATAGATTGCTTCACGTGCTCGGCGGCGTCGCTGCCAACGTTAGGGTCGGGGTGGTCAAAGTGCAGTTGATGCAGATGAAGCCGACAAGCACGGCGCTGTAAAAGCTTGTTGGGTTATCTGAACGCATCAAAAAGCACCAAGCGCTCTCGCACCAGGTCCGGTATTCTCGCGTCCCCGCCGGCAGCTGCAATCTCCTGCTTGGTGATATTAAACGCGTGCATTAACGGCGTGTTTTTTGTTTCGTCGTACTCCATAACCCGCGGATCTGAGCGTATCAACCCCGTGAGCTGTGTCGCAGTTCTTTCAACTGATCTCTTTGCACCAACGACAATCAACAACACGTCCATCTCCCCTTCGTGAACGCCCATTTCAAGCGCCTTTCGTATCTGCCGGCAAGCGCTCAAGTGCAGGAGGATTTCGACGCCAAGGTCTGTAGCGATGTTTCGATGATCGCGAAACGACCGAATAGCGTTGCGTACCGCACAGTCAACGTGTCGCTGCCCGGCGATTTTTGTGGCGTCGGCGGCTTGAATTGTCGTGTTGCTTGAGTGCGCAATGGCGTCAAGTTCCCTCAAAAAAGCCTGGACGTTCTCTATAGTGATTTTTCCTGCCACAACGTCATATTGCATGGGTTAACTCACTCGTCCGTGAGAAACGTATCCCCTTGATCCTTTCGATCAGGAACGCCACGGTGCTCGCCGAGTTGCGTAAAGACATCTGACGCGACCGCAGGACCGACAAGCGCCGCCACCGGTTCAAAAGGAGCATTTTTGAGTTCTTTTCGGCTTGTGAAACCTGCATCGTGCAGTTTTCGAGCACGGACCCGGCCGATATTTTTCAGTTGCACGAGATCGAGGAGCTCGCGATTGATACCAAACTGAATGCGCGCTGTGAGCTCCCGGGCTTGTTTCCTTGACGGAACCTTGAGATAGGTCGCGAGCTCGGCGAGCGCGTGACTCACCCACTGCACCGTATCGACGAGATTTCTGATGTCGCCTGGCCCGACGTTGTAGCTTTCGGTGATCTCCTTTTCGCTGACTTCCGTTATCCAGTCGTTAACGAGCATTGCCGTTTTTACCTCGGAGAGGAACCAGTCGTAGTCGACGTCTCTGAATCGATCAGGAATCTCATCTAGGAACTCATCGAGATGCTGATTGACAAATTCAGTTACCACTCGGTAATCCTTGCTTCGCATGAACAGGCGCTTAACGTCCGGGGTGGAACAGATTAGGTGGAGCAGCGATACGTCGCTGACCGTCTCGGTGTTGTTTAGTCCTCTCCGTATCTTCACCGCAGTCAGCGGATCGACATAGAGCCGCGATACCAGATGCCCAAAAGTCGTCGCCTGGACACGCCCGCTAGAGTCGACAATCATCTCTTCATTTTCGAGAAATGCCAAAACGCGGTCAATCGCATATCGCAAGAGGTTCAGTCCCGTCTTTTGCTGAAATCCGAAGAACGTCGCGTCGAAGAACTGTTCGAGAGCAGCCCTCGTGTGTGCGAAACCGTTTGAAATGGTCGAGAGAACGTGCACGCGAAGCGCCGTCTCCGTTCCAAGTTTTGAAATGACGTCTTCGGGCTCGCTGAGAATATAGTGGTCTGCGAGCGCCTCACACTCACTCAGCGATTTGGCGATGAGAACTGCCTCACCGTACGCATCGAATCCAGGCCTCCCCGCGCGACCGGCCATTTGCTTGTATTCGAGCACTGGAATGTTCATCATACCGTAGTTCGCGTCGTAACGCTTGTAATCTCTAATAACGACTCTTCGGGCAGGAAGGTTGAGCCCCGATGCGAGCGTAGGCGTCGAGACGATGACCTTGATAAGGTTGGCGCGGAACCACGTTTCGACGAGTTTCCGGTGGTCGCTGAGAAGCCCGGCGTGGTGAAATGCCGCCCCGCGCCTCACGCAGTAGGCGAGCTTCTCAACAATCCCAGCCTCCCCGTGGATTTTCGAAGCAAGCTCCTCGCAGTCGAAATCGCATTGTGATTGCAGCGTCGTTGTGATTCTCTTTGCAAGGCTTTCGGCATTTCTCCGTGTATTGACGAAGATCAAGCATTGGCCGCCCTCTCGCAACGTATCGATGGCAAGTGCTATCGCCGGGTCGGTCGCTCCATCTGAAACGGCTTTTTTTACAACGCTACGCGGTGGCGCGTCGTGAACGAACGTGATAACGGCGCGTTCAGGAAGATAAAGGCCCTCGTGCAGTTCGACGGGCCTCCAGTCGCTTCTTATGAGTTTCGCGTCAAGCCAGGCTGCCATCTCGTCGGCATTGGAAACCGTTGCACTGAGCGCGAGAATTTGAGCTGTCGGATTGAGTCTCTTAAGCTTAGTTAGCGTTACCTCGAGCGTTGGACCGCGATCTATCGAGTCCAACAAATGTATCTCGTCCGCGACGACGACGCTAAGTGCCTGCATCCACGAAACGCCATTTCGCAGCAGTGAATCTGCTTTTTCCGAAGTGGTCACTATAATATCGTTACGTCCCAGATTGTCGTCACGAACGTCGTAGTCTCCCGTTGAGATCCCGACCCGCACGCCAGACGCGGTAAATAGCGAGAATCGGTCGAACTTCTCTGAAGCCAGCGCCTTTAGGGGGACGATATAAAGGCATTTGCCGCCTTTAACGATCGAATTGAGCATCGCGAATTCTGCCAGCAGCGTCTTGCCGGAAGCGGTGGGCGTCGCGACCACCATACTCGTGCCGTTGAGCAGCCCGCAATCTAGTGCCTCGGCTTGCGGCGGATACAGCTCCTTGAAGTCTGGCTGAGTATAAAAACGTGCAATCTTCTCCGGTAAATCCGTTACGTCCATGCTGCTCCACCTAACCCATATGAGCAGTCCGATATTAATACCGTTCTCAGTAGAGCCGGCATCAGCGGAGCGTGGCGAAGACAGCCGCGCGCAAAGGCCGAGGAGGGTTACCGTTGTACTGGCGCTGCTAGGAGTTGGTGATCGCGCGTTCGCTTATTTCGTGTAAAGCCCCTCTAGACCTGATAAGCGTCATAAAAAATAGTCTAAGGTCGTTAACTTTTGCCCGTTCGCGACATATCCAACGTGTCCCTTTTTCCACAGAACCAACAAGCTCACGATAAGCGTGAGACAACCCATGCATCGACGCTTTCTGTGGAATCAACTGAGCTTCCGTTAACGACCTTAGTGATTTAAGACCGAGGCACCGTAAAATAGACCCAGTAACTATTTTAAGATT
>PMIN01000085.1:3831-4664 GCA_003158275.1 Methanobacteriota archaeon | reverse complement strand
CATGATCGATTCGGGAATTGATGCGAGCTTTGGTGATTTGAGGAATGCGTTAAGCGACATTGGATTCACGCCTACAGATGTCGATTTGGTCGTTAACACGCATGAACACTTTGACCACATTGGCGGCAATAAGTACTTCTACCGCACGGCCATTATCGCGGCTGGACGGCTCGCAGCCGCAAAAATAACCGAACAAGACGCATATGTCACCATGTACTCGTCATTTTCGGCCGATTATCGGTACACGAAACCGCATGTGTGGTTTGAGAACGGAGCGTTTATCGACCTAGAAAACGCGAAACTCGAAGTGATCGATACTCCCGGCCATACATCAGGCTGTATATGTGTCTATGAGGAGTATAACAAACTGCTGTTCTCTGGAGATACCGTTTTTGCACACGGGACTCTATCGGCGATAGCACCTTCGGGAAGTGCTGGTGACTACGTGCATTCCATGGACGTGCTTAATACGAAAAAGATAGAGCGACTCTTTCCCGGCCACGGATCGCTTTCGCAAACGCCGTCTGAAGACATAGAACGCGCGTCGAAAAACGCCAGAACAAGACTACACGAAATGAAAACTGGCGATACGTGGTCTGAATCCACGCCTTTAGACGAATCAGGCCAGTGAAAAAAATTCCTCCTATCTGAGCTTCGCAAGTGATGCACACTTGAATCAATAAGCGCAGGACTTTAACGGCTGTCTAAGAGGCTCGCTATTTCAAGTAGCGCCGCGCGCCTTCTTCCATATAGCAGACGCGATTGCCGATGTTTACCGCGTGATCCGCGATGCGCTCAAGGTACCGAATAATGAATAACAAGCTAGCCACATC
>PMIN01000085.1:0-3739 GCA_003158275.1 Methanobacteriota archaeon | reverse complement strand
GAAGTAGCAATGATTCTAAGGTCTTTTGCCATTGGTTGTTCGAGTGCGAGGAGCGACATGCATTGCGCTTCAATCTTCCGGTCGAGCTTGTTTATCACATCGTCGTTGGCGATCACCCGCTGAGCGATCGCAGCATCACTCATCTCGAGGGCCGTCACCACATCCTCGACTGATCGCTGGGTAAAAGCGCCCATTTCTGTGACGTTTTGCCGCAATTCTTTCAGCTTTCTAATATAGCGATTTCTAGCCATGGCTTATGTCTCTTACCCGAACTTCCCGGTTACGTAGTCTTCTGTCTTCTTTTCTCGCGGTCGCTCAAATAAGTCTATCGTCGAAGCGTATTCAACGAGTTCGCCGAGAAAGAAAAACGCGGTGTGTGATGAGACNNGCTGCATATTGTGCGTGACGATGATGATGGTATACTCTTTTTTCAGCTCGTATATAAGATCTTCAATCTTCGAGGTCGCGATCGGATCAAGCGCTGACGCAGGCTCATCCATGAGCAGTACGTCAGGTTCCACCGCGAGAAGCCGCGCGATACAGAGCCGCTGCTGCTGGCCGCCCGACAGCCTGAGGGCGGACTCATTGAGCCGATCCTTAACTTCATCCCAAATCGCCGCGCCCTTAAGGCTCCTTTCAACAATCTCGTTCAGGGTCTTCTTATCTCGAATCCCGTGGACCCTTGGCCCGTAGGCGACATTGTCGAAAATGGACTTCGGGAACGGGTTAGGCTTTTGAAAAACCATTCCAATCTCTTTGCGAAGTGCCACAACGTCCGTATCCGAGTTGAGGATATTACGTCCTTTGTAAATTACTTCGCCAGTAAACTTGACGTTGTCTACAAGATCATTCATTCGGTCAAGTGTTTTGATAAAAGTCGATTTTCCACACCCTGATGGGCCGATTAGGGCCGTGACTGCGTTCTTTTGAATGTCAATGTTGACGTTCGTGAGGGCTTGAAAGTTCCCAAACCAGAGGTTCAGGTTCTTTACACTTATTTCAATCTCGCCACTCATGTCATCATAGTCCCTGTAGTTTCTTGGTATAACTGTTCATTAGCCAGTCAGTAATAAATGTGATCGCCAGGATCGCAATAATCAGCACGGCGGCTGTACCATAAGCCGCTGAGGTATCGTTATACTCAGTAAGGATGTTATAAATATACAACGTCATCGGGCTCGCAGGATCGCGCAGGCTGTGGATCACGCCTAGGGCACCGCCTGCAGTAAGCAAGATGGCCGCAGTCTCGCCGATAGCACGCCCCATGCCGAGAATGAGTCCAGTGATGATTCCTGGGAGCGCTGTCGGCAAGACTACGGTAGTAATCGACTGCCATTTCGTCGCACCTAAGCCTAAGCTGCCTTCCCGCAGCTCTCCCGGGACGGCTCTCAACGCCTCTTCAGAAATTCTGAGGGATATTGGGAGCACCATGAACGCGAGTGTCAGCCCCGCTGACAGTACTGACCATCCTCCAGTGTAAGGCAGCAAATAGATGACAAAAAAGAGGAATCCAAAGAGGCCNNCCTGCCAATACTTCTGCCGCTTGGCGAATTACTTTTCGCAGAAGATTCTCTCTTGTGTATTCGTTCAAATAGATCGCCCCCCCGACACTCAGCGGCGCAGCTACCAGCAAGGCTACGCCTGTGACCGCGACCGTCGCCACTATCGTCGAATAGATTCCTGTCCCCGCCTGTCCCCTCACACCAGGATTTGTCGTCAAGAAATGCCAACTGATGAGCGGAAGTCCTTTTGCGAGTATGTAGGCCAATATGACTATGAGGATGGCGATGGTCGCAATACCCGCCCCCCAGAGTAATCCCATGGGCACCATCTCGCGGCGCTTGGCGGCCATTAAAAGGTCACTCGCCTCCTGCTCNNGCATAACCCATCTCAAGCGCGATCGTCGCGGTAAGCGTACTAACCGGAGCGAATATTGAACCAGGAATGGTTACAGAGTTTCCAGCAACCAGCAATACCGCCATCGTCTCGCCGATGGCGCGCCCCATGCCGAGTATGACGCTTGCCGTGATGCCCGAGCTCGCTGCCGGGATCAAGACGCTCCTAATTGTTTGCCAGCGCGTAGCCCCCATCGCCAAGCTCCCTTCTTTGTATTCACGAGGAACGGCGCGTACAGCATCAGTAGATACGCTGATGATGGTTGGGAGTATCATAATGGAGAGGATGATCCAACAGGCAAGAACGCTCGTCCCAAATCCACCAAATTGCCCCCGTATCCACGGCACAATGACAAGAAGAGCAAAGAACCCGTAAACGACTGACGGGACTCCAGCCAAGGCACTTACAGAGGGGACCAGCACGCGCCGAACTGCAGGGGGTGCAATTTCAGCTAGGAACACAGCGCACGCGATCCCTAGCGGCGCTCCGATTGCTACGGCGCCCAGAGTGACGATCAGCGATCCCAGAATGATGGGGAATATTCCCCACGTGCCAGCAGCGAAGCTGTCGGCCGGCAGCCAAACGCTCGTTGTCAAAAAGCCCAACCCCGCTTCAGCCAAGAAAGGCACGCCTTGGCTAAAGACGAAAACGATAATTAAAAAAATAGCAAAAATTGAAGAGATTGCGCACACCAGCAAGATCAACTGGATGAAACGCTCTCGTACGTCCCGCGTTCTTGATCTCCGAAGCGTGTGCACCGCTCTGTTGGACGTGACAACCATTGCTCCTTTACTAAAAAAAGGGGGAGGGGATATTTAGTCGTTAGGTTGTCGTGGTCGCTGTCGTTGTTGTGGTCGCTGTCGTTGCTGTCGTTGTCGGCGGGACGTAACCTGGCACGTCATTGAGCGATACCTCGCCTTGGGCCTTTAAGATCGCTTGTCCTGAGGGGCTAAGCGTGTAGTTGATGAAGCTCGCCGCAAGTCCTGTCGGGGCTCCATTCGTTACGAATAAGAGATACCGCTGAATAACGTAGCTTCCATCTGCGATGTTGCCATAATTCGGAGCTACGTTGTTTATGTTAAGCGCCTTGACCGAGTTATCGAGTGCATTCGTGGCGATATAACCGATTGCGTTCGAATCTCCAGCGACATACGATTTCACCGCTCCCGTGGAGGACTGTTGGATCCCTCCTGTGCTGAAGTTACCACCTTTCAGTACAATTTTTTGCACACCATCTCGCGTACCGGATCCCTGTTCTCTGTTGACGACATTGATCTTCGCGTTGTTTCCGCCAACTTGGTTCCAGTTGGTGATGGCACCGGTGTAGATGTCACGCGTTTGGTTGAGGGTCAGATTCGTCACAGAGTTGTGCGGATTCACGATAATGGCGATCGCGTCAACGCAAATTGGAGTAGGCTGGAGATTCGGATACTGCGCCAGCTGACTGGCCGTAAGATTGGCTGAAGCGTCACCGATCTGCGCAGTGCCTGTACCGACGGCCGTAATGCCCGCCGCGGTTCCACCGCCTGCAACGTTTACCGTTACGCCTGAGTTGTTTGCCATGTAGGCCTGCGCCAACGCTTGCGCGTCTGGCTGCACTGATGTGGAACCTGCAAGTTGCAATGTACCACCGCTCGTGCTCGACGTACATCCTGCTCCAAACACTGCCACTGCGACAAGCAATGAAATTAGAGCAATTGGAAAAATCTTTTTCATGAGTTCACCACTTCCCCCTGGAGCGAATATAGATCATATGGGTATCCTATATAGACTATATAGACCAAGTAGCAGCGCCATAAAAAGTCAAGAGACGACAGGCTTACCGGTTCGATTTTGCGACTGC
>PMIN01000119.1 GCA_003158275.1 Methanobacteriota archaeon | reverse complement strand
TTTTAGGAAAAACGCACGGAAATGCTGTTATCGAGAGTGAGTAGAATACTCAGGGCGCTGTCGAGCACAATGTCCGGGCCTCGATGGCCAGAGTAAGCGAAAGCACAATCAACGGCAGCTCTCAGAAGACTTCTGAAGCGCCCCACTGAAGACTCCCACGGATAAAGAGATGCTGATGCACATTGCCGCGCGCGCAATGTGCCGGGGCCGGCGAGTGCAGCTCCCCCTACGAAGCCGCTCTCGCAGACTGCAACTACCAGGACCCCGCCTCCTTCTTTTTCAAGTCCTCATGCACAGGCTCCAAGTAGACGATCTCGGCCCCCACGTTTTTTGCGATTTGTTCAAGTTCCGTCTTCCTCAGATGGCCCGCATAAAGGTGCAGCCCCTCGCCAGCTACCGCGACAACCAGAAACCGGGACTGTTCCACGCCCTTTTGTACCTTCAGCCGCTCTCTCACGTATATTTTCATGTGTGTCCTCCGGTGATACAAACAGGTGACATATCAGCTACTAGGGAGACAATTCTGCAGGACTTGTGGTTCTCGGCGCTTCCGCCAACCATTTTTCGGAATAATGTTGCTAAGGAGAACAACCGCCAAGCCCTGCGGTGCTCTCACCTCTGTTTGAGGAATCCTTCAGCGGCGAGCATCTCCGCGTTGAGGATCGAAGCTCCTGCGGCCCCTCTAACGGTGTTATGACCCATAAGCGTATACTTGGTGCCCTTGACAACGTCGCGCCTCACCCTGCCAACGGAGACGCTCATTCCGGCGTTGATGTCACGATCAAGCCGAGGCTGCGGGCGATCCTCCTCCTCTCTGACGATTATGGGTCGTTCGGGGGCAGATGGCAACCCTTTCAGGGGCTGAAGCGAGGCCATAGCCTGTTTTACCTCCTCAGGAGACGCGTCGACGTCCACCCACACTGACTCAGTGTGTCCGTCGATCACCGGGACGCGATTGCAGATCGCGCTGACGGTGACGTTCGCGTTGACGACCTTCGTGCCGTTGAATGCCCCCAGAATCTTGGGTGTCTCGGTCTGCATCTTCTCCTCCTCTCCGCCGATGTACGGGACGACGTTATCGAGAATGGCCATCGACGAGACGCCGTTGTAACCCGCGCCGGAAACCGCCTGCAGGGTTGCAACCTTGACGTCGGTGAGCCCCAACTGCATGAGCGGTTTGAGCGTCATGACGAGCATAATGGTGGAGCAGTTCGGATTGGTGACGATGAAACCATCCCAGCCGCGCTGCGCTTTCTGGGGCTCAATCAATTTCGCGTGGTCTTTGTTAACCTCCGGGATGAGGAGCGGTACGTCATCGAACATCCTGTACGAGGCGGCATTGCTCGAAACCCCGATGCCCTCGCGGGCGTAATCCGCTTCAACGTTTTCTGCGATATCGGCCGGAAGAGACGAAAAAACCAGTTTCACGTCGTCTGGCATGTCGGCTGATCGAGTCGGAATAACGCGAAGGTCGCCTATGTTTTCGGGTAGTGGCGTGCTCAACCGCCAATCAACCGCGTCCTTGTAGTACTTCCCTGCGCTTCGCTCAGATGCAGTGACCGCTCCTACTTCAAACCACGGGTGTGCCTCAAGTAGTTGGCAGAATCGCTGCCCGACGGCACCGGTGGCGCCAAGCACCCCAACTTGTATTAGCTTTGACATATGTCACCTCACGCTAACGCGATTGCTCCGGATGGACAGACACCGACACAGATGCCACAGTTTACGCAGTCCTTCGCGTTCACCACGGGCACATCGTCCAAAGAAATAGCGGCGGCCGGGCACTCTTCGACACATGTTCCACACTGCACGCACGCCTCTACATCGATGAACACTACCATGCCAACAATCACTATCGGTTCATGAAAAAGCGGTCATATAACCGTTTTGGTCAGCGGCCTCAGCCTCGCTGCCCTTGTCGGCACGCAGTCCTGCGAAAGCGCGCTTGCGTTGCGAAACGCCTTCAATGGCGCTTGCTGGCAATGCGCTTGCCACGGTCGAAGCAGCGCAGTAACTGGACAGCGTCGTCACGACTCGAAGCGCGATGTTTCACCCTCGCACTGCCTTACGCTTTTCGAGTCCCTTTAGAACCATAGTCGAAGAACTTCTCAACGGTATCACCCGATGCCCATTCCGCTCGAATCCTCGTTCGCTTCTCAGCTCGTCGCAAGGCGGACAGGATCATACGGTTAAGATCTCGCGCGCTTTCTCCTTCAAGCTCTGCCTCAACTTCGAATCCTTGATCTGTTTGTTTAATAGTTCCCTTATCAGCGATAAGCTGTTCAAGAACCGGCTTGACGGCTGACGGGTTGTCGCTGCTCACGTGTGCTGATACGCTAAACTTCAGTTGCGCCATTTTGTCACCCCAAAGCGTACGAGCTCTTTCCGATATAAAACTCTGCTCGCGCGACGAACATCGTTGGAACCTGAAGCGGAGTAAGGGCGAGGATGCAAGCATACATGTTAAGCCGGATGGAAACAGAACTGCGCCCAGCACGAGGCTTTGAGCCTCCCGAGAAGAAAAAAGAGGCGAAAATGACATATTGCAAAGAATGCGGCCATAAACTCGGTTTCCTTGAGCACACAGCCGACGGCCTGTGTAACGGTTGCCGACAACGATTGGCGCAGGAGCAAGCAGAGAAAGCGCATGCCGCGGCAATAGCTCCGTATACCGGCGCAGAACTCCCGGTTATCACGGTTACTGACGCGATCATGAAAAAAGGCGAGACTGCGTACTGTCGAACAGCGACGGTGCTCAAGGAGACTAAAACAGTGAACCTCGGCTATTCAGGAGCGAGTCACGGCGTCTCGATCCCACTCCCGATAAAGGTGGGGGGCTTTCCCGTGCGCTATCGCGNNTAAGCAATCAACGCCTATTTTTAAACCCGTTCGCGGGGCACAAGCCGCTGAGCGTGCCACTCTCGAAAATCGCCAGTTTTCACGTCTATGAGAATGGCCTCGAAGTGTGGCAGGACAGCAAGGAACGGCCCTACCTGTTCGTGCTTAACGCGACGGGGAGCGAGATATGCGGACTGTGTCTCGATAAGCTCCTTAGAGCTTAGATCTTCTCTTTGAAGGCGAAAACGGAAAGTGAAAAAACAAATAGGGTCGGATCAACAAACCGCGACGGCCTAAGGCTTCTTTCCAGCCACTTTTATGCTCACCACCGAGTCCGCAAGGTCGCTTAATTCGTCGGGAGTTAGGTTGATGGTGTTCCCGATCGCCTGTGCCGTCGGATCGTTTGCCATGCAGTCAATCGGGAATGAGGATTCCTCGACGATGCGAACGTTCTCGAATCCCGCGGCCCGAATAGCCTCGAGGTAGGCGTCCTTCATGATTGCGCCAGACAGGCAGCCCACATACGCCTCGGCTGAGTCCCTTATGGCAGGCGGGAGTTCTCTCAGCAAGACGATATCAGATACCGCAAAGCGGCCGCTGGGCCTCAGCACCCGAAACGCTTCCCTGAAGACGGCGGCCTTATCGGGGGTCAGATTAATCACGCAGTTGGAGATAACGACGTCAGCTGCACTATCGGCAACGGGCAGGTGCTCCAGCTCTCCGAGCCTGAAGTCAACGTTGCTGTATCCGCCCTCACGCGCATTCGCCCGAGCCTTTTCGATCATCTCGGGCGTCATATCAACACCGATCACGTGTCCAGCTGCACCGACCGCGTTTGCGGCCAGGAAACAGTCGAAGCCTGCTCCTGATCCAAGATCAAGCATTGTCTCGCCTTCCTTCAACAAAGCGAGCGCGGTCGGATTGCCACAGCCAAGTCCGAGATTTGCTCCTGCGGGCACTGAGGCAAGCTCTTCTTCCTTGTATCCTATGGCCCGGCTAATGTCGTGCGCCAGATCAACGTTGCTACCGCAGCACTGGCTTACAGGGATAAAATTGAGCCTTTCGCCTTTCGCCACCTTCGCATAGCCGTCCCTAACAACGCGTTTTATCTTCTCCTCTTCCATACACCCATCACTCCGTTCACGCTAAATCTTTGAAAATAGGGCCTAAAAAGCCCTTGACCGTCGCCGAGAGCTCCTCGACCTTGATCAGAGAGATGCAGCAGACCTCGCCGTCTCGCTCACAGCTGACGGCAGCCAGCTTGTCCCCCGCGCGTATATGGGCACGGTCGCGCAGCTCTTTAGGTAGGACCATCTGTCCCCGCTCGTCAACGCTCACGACCGCTTCAACCTTGCAGCTATTCTTGCCCGCATCGCCGGGCGCACAACATGAGGCTTCTGCTTCTGTCATAGCACTCTACACAATTGTATATTTATCAGTGTATTTAAACTTTTCTGATAAATCAGAATAATATGAATAGTGGTAGGACGTCAACGACGTAAACCGACGCGTGTTAAACGGTGATCAAGCGAGTGCGCTGGCTAGTCACGGTCGAACGTTGAACCAAGCCACGCCCTCAGTCGGTCGCGCACGCGTCGAAAAGACGCACACGGTGTGCCTTCCCCGGGATCGGGCACCGGATCGTCAAAGGCGTGATGGAGATAGTCCTTCCCGCCAGGAAAAATGGGGCAGCTCTCTTGCTCATCGGCACATAGCGTGACGACGTAATCGAAGGTCAGATCGTCAAACTCGTCCAGCGACTTTGCCCTGTGCGAGCTGATATCAATGCCCAGCTCTGCCATCACTTCGATCGCACACGAGTGTACCTCGGTGGGTTCATTTCCCGCGCTTTGTGCCTCATACCGGTCAGCGTGCCAGGCGTTAATGATCCCTTCTGCCATCTGCGATCGCGCCGCGTTATGCGTGCAGAGGAACAGAATTTTTTGCTTGGCAGTCATCTTTTCATCCTCGTGCCTCGCCTGCGTCTAAGGCGGCGAGCAATCATAACCCGCGATGACAAGATCCATGACTAACCGGTCTCTAACGGGAAAGTGGCGAAAATGCTGATGAAGACAAGTCCTCGGCATCTGCGCTCAGCCTTTTTCGAGTGACTCAGCAAATTTCTGGGCATCGCGCAGATCCTGCTCATTCGGCCGTCCTTTGGCTATCCCGCCTATGAGTTTCATCGGCCCATACGTATCAAACCCGCGGCAGGAAAACTCCCCAACGACTGTCAATCCCTTCTCAGCCAACTTACTTTTTAAGGCAGCGTGGTGCGACGCTCCACGGGATGCCCCTCTCGTTGAGAACACAAACGTCTTAGCGTGAAGCGCGGGAAGCGCGTCGACAAACTCGAGCAAACGCGTATAGTGCTTTCCAAATGCGATTCCTGAACCTAACCCAATGAGATCATAATCACCAAGTTCCTCGACGTTCGCGTCATCAGGATGGCTGACCTGGGCGTCGAGGACCGCTGCCATCGCGTCGGCAATCTTTTTCGTGTTTCCGTGGTGCTCTGACACGCATACGATGAGCGTTTTCATAAGGTCATGTATGCCAGCTATAGAGTTTAACCACTGCGTTTCGTTTTCGACCTACAGCGGGCACGATAAAAGAGCATTGCCCGCCGCAACGCTGAGCACCAAAAGAAAAACGAAGATCAGAGTAATGGCCACCAGACCCCACTTCATACATAACATGTTTCCGGCGTCATTGAACTACTTTCCGCTACCAGCGCCGATGGCACCCTCCGCGTCTACCAACGCGAAATCGAAGGAGGATTCGTCAGCGCCGATAACTGCACTTATATGGTTTTGATCTGACGAATGACAGGCTATACCGGCTTCTTCAAGCAAGCCTCTTGATCACGTCCGTTATCGAGACGGCATTCGCAAAGAAGTCATTCCATGCATCCTCTTTGGGGTAGTTCCTGATGGTGTACGAAGTCGGGCTGATGTTAGGCAGCTCGTCCCAGACAAACGGGCTTGCTATGGGAAGCCCTGGCTCAGATCGGGCGGCGTAGGGTGCCACAGACGTCTGCATCGCGGATATCC
>PMIN01000036.1 GCA_003158275.1 Methanobacteriota archaeon | reverse complement strand
CACTACTGCTGCAACAATCACAACCCGCTCTTTTGCGTACATTCCTCCCAACCTTGAGCCTTAAGCCCACACTCGTACGACAAGTCTGATCCGAGCATAGATAGGTTGTAACTGTGTTTTAGACGGACTTAAAACTTCCTTTGCACCTTTGTGTGTAAATTGTCTAAAACTATCAAAATTGCTTTATTTGGACAATTTAGGATCTGCTAGTAGTCCGTCCCTGTTCGCATGCATCGACGCGAATGGAGAGACGATCGAAAAACTCTCGTGAAAAATGGCTTTAGAACGCACTTCCTGACATCTCAGCCATATTCAGCTCGTGTTGAAGTCGCCGTCATTTCAACGGCAACCACCGCAAAAAAACGTGAGCGCTCGATCCTCGTCCCAGCGACGATTAGACGCCACTTCACTCTCGGTTCGTTTAAGCTCAAAGGGGGTGCAGGGCACCTGCACGATCCTCTCGAGCGCGGTAGGTGATCAGGATTTCCGCGATGCGCAAGCCGTTCCTCGCGCACTCAGCGAACATATCAACTTCAATTTCAAAGCCGCGCGCTCCAAGCGCCGAATCGCGTCGCCTCTGTCCCCCTATAACCAGGCGCAAGGTCGCTGACCCGTCAATCAAAAAAAGCAGCCGAGCAGCCGCGTCAGAAGAGCAGTCCCGACTACGATCTACTTAGCCAGCGCTTCGGGTTCAATGATGTTTTTGAGCCATGATCCGACGAGGGCGTCGTGCGTTTGTCAGGGGCGCAGCACTCATCGGCTCTTTCAATCGGGCGTGTATTGTCCGCGTCAGAGTAAGTCACTTAATCTGCTTTGACGAACTTAAATGCTGTTTGAAGATCCTTATCCCCCCATGGGCTTTTCGAGGATCTGGTTCTGGTGTCGGCATTTTTACGAGGGCAATATCCCCCACATCTCGGCTAATAGTCCATTGATGATACGTATGGACACTGAAAAAAGGTTGGATGGCCTATTTTAAAAAGAAAGCGGCTGATGCACAGAAACGGTGCGGAAGCGAGCAGTGCAGTGACGGAGCACAATTGCATTACGTCGTATTCATTCATCGTTATCGCCGGCAGACGTGCGGCCGACATCTACGTGCGTCCGACACCAACAGCGAGAAACGTGAGGCGACTCCCAAACTCGTGTGGATCAAAGATACGCCGGGCGTCGATCACCACTGGTGTCGCCATGGATTGAATGAAATCGTCCGGCGTCAGCCGCTTAAACTGCTCCCACTCAGTCACAACGATACAGCAGTGCGCTCCTGCGAGACATTCTGAAATTGAGGGCGGGTAGTCCAGCCCTTCAAAGCCGGGCTGACTCACCCGCTTGACCACGGGATCAAACGCGCTNNGGTTCCCCGAGCGTTGCAAGAGCGAGCTGGGCGACATGGGAGGCTTGCGCGTGATTTACCGCCAGCGTAGCCCTCAGCAACGGCGCTGAATAGCCTTGTGCTTCAGCGAACTTGCATAATGCTTTTGTATCCTTTGGTAGGCACGAGCCCCCAAAGCCCGCCCCGGCATTGAGGAATCTGGGGTTGATCCTCTCGTCGAGTCCCACGCCTGCCATCACCTCGGACACATCGACGCCGGGGACCCGCTCACAAATAGTTGCCATTTCATTTGCATAGGAGACCTTCATCGCAAGAAAGGTGTTACTCGCGTATTTGACCATCTCTGCCGATTCAAGACTCATCCTGAGTATAGGGATATCAGGCCCGTAAAAAGCCTCAAGCAGCTCTGCCAGCAGTTGGCCTGACCCCTTGTCGTATTCTCCAATTACTACGCGATCGGGGTACAACGTATCCTGAAGTGCTGATCCTTGCCGAAGAAATTCCGGGTTCATGCAAAGGCCAAAATCACACCCTGCAACGAGTCCCGAGACTTCTTCAAGAGCGGCCTTAACAGGGCCCCGCACTGTGCCTGGCGTTACGGTGCTCTTGACCACAACGAGGTGGTAGGCGTTCTTCCGTTGTAACGCACGCCCGATGTCCTCGCTCGCACCGATGACGTACCGGAGGTCGACCGTTCCGTCCGCGTTCTCCGGCGTGCCCACAGTGAGAAACGTGACCTCAGTTTGACGCACCGCTTCAGAACGATCAATCTCAGCGCGCAAGTGTCCCGATTCGATGCTGGTTCGCACCGCTTCATCGAGTCCTGGTTCGTGAAAGGGGGCTCGCTTGGCATTGATGATGCGCACTTTATCTTCGCTGCGCGTAGAGGCGATAACATCGTAGCCCCGCGACGCAAAGCACACGGCAGTGCTCAGGCCAACGTACCCGGTTCCGACGATCGATATGCGCTGCACTGCGTTTTCGTGTGCGGTCATTCATTTAAAAGTTGTGTTTACGGTGCCAATTTCCGTTGAAGAAGGAAAAGAGATGTATCCTCCGATGCACACGCGGTAGTTTGCCCCTGAAGGTGAGATAATAGGCGTTCTGCACGAAAAGAAGCGTCTCGTTTTTCTTATCCAGATAGCGCCTTCGTGTTCTATCCTGAGGCGGGGGCTTGGCATTCGGCAAGACGATAGAGCCACAAGCGTGATGCCGGTCCTGCGAAGTAGAAGATCAACCTTTTGTCGGAGCCGGTCGGAGAACAAAGCAAAAAGTCTTTAACGGACTCATCCTGAGTGGTTCACGAAAGTGCAAAGCCGCACACCATCACAAGGCCTTTTCATAGTGGCTCTTTGTGTGCTGTGGTGTGGCGGCGCGAAAGCAGTTAGAGGTCTTGGTGATCAGTCCAGGGGAAGAATTTGCAAAGTATCGCGCAACGTTCACGCGGTGAGCGAGGTGTTGCGCCCTCAGACGATCAGCATTTGCACCGACCTCCGTCGATGAAAAAGAGAACAATGATTAAAAAAGCAGTGATACCCGCAGCGGGGTTAGGTACGCGCTTTCTTCCTGCCACGAAAGTGCAGCCAAAAGAGATGCTGCCGATTGTCGATAAGCCCGTCATACAGTTTGTAGTCGAGGAGGCAGTTTCTTCGGGAATTGACGATATCATAATTATCACCGGACGGGGCAAGAGAACGATCGAGGACTATTTTGATTTCTCTCCTGAGCTCGAGAATCATCTGGCCCACGATGGTAAGTATGAACAACTTGAGCAGATACGGACGATATCCTCGTTAGTGGACATTCACTATATACGGCAGAAAGAGCCTAAGGGGCTCGGAGATGCCGTTTTAAAGGCCGAGAAACATNNAAGTCAACCGTTCCGTGTACACAGCAACTCGGAATTCTCTATGAACGGTACGAGAGCCCTATCCTTGCGGTAGAGCGTGTTCCGGATGAGAAAATATCGAGTTACGGCATTATGAAAGGGGAGGAGGTGGATCATTCGCTCTACCGCTTGAGTGACGTAATCGAGAAGCCAACCCTACAAGAGGCCCCCTCCCGTTTGGGCATCGTCGGACGGTACGTGATGACCGCGGACCTGTTTGATTGCATCAAACGGGTGCCCCGTTCCGCGCGTAGCGAGCTGCAGCTTACCGACGCGATTCGATTGCTCCTGAATGAGCGCCAGGTCTATGCGCACGTGATCGAGGGATTGAGATATGATGCGGGAGATAAAATTGGGTACCTGAAGGCGGTGATCGACTTCGCACTCGAACGAGACGACTTGAAACGCGAATTAATCGAATATCTGGCAAAAAAGCGACTTGCTTTGGAAAATGGTGGCCCGTCTTGACTTTGGTCAAAGTTTACGCACTGCCTCTTGGTCCCGATTATGCAGGCCGACGGCATGACCGCAGCGAAAGCTTGTGAGGGGGGAAATACTGCTCGAACGATTGACATGGCAGCGCTCGCAGTTTCCACGTGTATGGGTAACGCGCGCGCGGATCCAGTGGAGGAAAAATGACGCGAGTTTTGGTAACCGGGTGCGCGGGATTCATTGGTTCGCACCTCGTTGAGCGATTATTGCAAGGCGATAACGATGTGATAGGGATCGATTGCTTCACCGATTACTATGCGGAAGAACGGAAACTCGCAAATCTGTCGTGCGCTTTGAATCAAGAGAGGTTTACGCTTATCAGACAAGACATCGTGGAGATGGATAGATTTCCACGCGTTGACCATGTGTTTCACATGGCGGCACAGCCAGGCGTACGTGCTTCATGGGGCGCAAATTTTGCAGTCTACACGAAGAACAATATAGAAGCAACGCAGCGATTGCTGGAGTTTTATCGCTCCACAGAACTGAAAAGCTTCATTTATTCGTCTTCTTCTTCTGTATATGGAGACGCCGAGCTGCCAATGAAGGAGGATGCTCGACCGTTGCCCGTTTCCCCGTACGGGGTGACAAAGCTCGCGGCGGAGAATCTCTGTTACCTCTATTGGAAGAACTACAGTGTCCCCGTCGTTTCATTGCGCTACTTTACGGTTTACGGGCCACGCCAGCGCCCCGACATGGCCATCCACAGATTTGTGCACGCGATATTGAATGAAGGCGAGATTCAACTTTACGGTGACGGGCAGCAATTACGGGATTTTACCTTTGTCAACGATGTCGTTGACGCGCTCATAGTAGCGGCCCAAAGCGAGAGCAAGGGTGAAGTCTTTAACATCGGAGGAGGGCACACGATAAGCGTCAACGCCCTCATCGAAAGCATAGAACACCTCGTGGGCAAGAAGGCCCGTGTACAGCACGTCGAGCAACAAAAGGGAGACGCTCGCGATACGTTGGCAGATACCGCAAAGGCAAAGCGGCTGTTATCGTGGAGCCCCCAGACCGAGCTTGAGAGCGGTCTGAAAACATACATCGCGTGGGTTCTGACGGGGTCCTCGGGTCAGATAGAAGCGCGAAGTAGCAACACTCGTTAAAACTGCGCTAGAGTTCTGTAAGTTGCTTGACGTTGTCAGCAAAGAGCGTCCGCACGTCACGCCAGGACACAATAATTCCACGTGGTATCTCTACAGTAGCGCGTGCTACGTAGCCTTTAGCACTGTTTCTCAGGGTCCCTACGCGTATCTATCGGTCGCTGTGCACCCTCTAAAACATGAGGTCGCCCGTGGTTGCTCTCGAACGCCTTGGCCCCACAGACTCGCGAAGATCTAGAACTAGTTGGTCTCGTCCTTTTTGATGATGATATTGAGGGTTCTTTCGTTGAACCCATTTGAAGCAGCAGGATGCACTTTGGAAAGGAATGAACTGTAACGCCCGTCATTCATCTTCCAATGCAACCAGTAAAACACATTTCTTTTCCGTCGGTATGAAGAAAGGTCGCTGACGATGTTTAATTCTTTTATGGGTGCCATGGCAAGTTCGAATTCGTGAAAACTCACCCCACGGCCTAACCTCAGAAAATCAGACATAGAAGTGTCGTTTGAAGCTCTATATGATTGTGAGAACTCAGTTCGCGGGCTGAACTGCAAGTACTTGAGTGCAAGATCGTCGGGCAACCAGAAGAAGAAAGGCAAAGAGGACGTATAGCTGTCATAATACCACAGACGGTTTGGGGCGCTTAATATGCACCAGAAATCGTCTTTTTCGAGCATGTTCCACGTATCTCTCATCGCAATGAGTCGCTCTTCGTGCGTCATATGCTCTAAGGATGCAGGAAAGATTATGCAATCAAAATGCGCCGCTCGTAAAAGCGCTTTAACTTCGGCGGCATTCGCTTCAATAAACTTAGCTTCCAGCCCATAGATTTCGCAGCGTTCTTTTGCGACGATCAGAGAATTTTTATCGACGTCTACAGCGGTTACGTCAGCCCCCTGCTCAGCTAATGCGACCGTCAAAGCTCCTGTACCGCAGCCGATTTCCAAAATACTTGCCTTGTTGATGGGCTTAAAGTGATCGAGCCACGGAATGATGAACAAGCGATAATAGACTAACCGTCCGTGTGCATGCTCTAACAGATCGCTCTGACAAGCTGCCGTCGAGAGATACTCTTCGCTAACGGCCCGTGTTTTGAAAAAATTGCGCATAAGCGACTGCTCTAGCCGATCACACGACGGTTCATCAATGTCCCTAAAATTCAGTGATAGGTGGCGGGGGGGCTTCGGACGACCGAGCGTACGCGCGTATTCTTCAATTTTTTCTTGCACAGCACCGAATACCATTTCTCGTCTATGCTGTCAGTCGCGCGTTCAGAATAAAAGCATTTTGAATGGCCTTCGAGCGCCTTTCGTGTTGTGGTGTTTCTTAATCAGCTCGTAAAAAATGCTCCTTTCTCAAAAAGCCAGGCTGTCTGAAAAACACAGGCAACCAAAACTCGATCAGGCAATGGCTCTGAAAGATCGACCGGTAGACCTCAACTATACTAAGGTCCTCGTCGCCCACACTCGAAGCTCGCACGATTAAACCATCTCTGAATCATTACGTCATCGGAGACCAGGTTATCGAGCATTCAATGTTTTTGATTCATTTTCCGGATTGCGAAACGTCAAACCCAAAAAGCCATGTGATGCGATGTTTCAGTCGCGAGGGCCACCTTTTCGAGACACTAGGCGTGTCGAGAAGGGCATCGTTGTTGATCGCTGCTTCAGTTTTGTTCGTCCTATTTGCTCTGCGTTGCCGTAAGCGGCGGCTGGTTCGCGCTCAATACACGCCGTCTTGAGAGGAGATAGAAGGCCGCTACCAGATAAGCGAAGACGAGCGTGATTGCCGCGCCTAGAATACCAATCAGTGGGATCAAGACCACGTCGAAACCGATGAGCATAATGAGCCCTATAATGCTGCTAATGGTGTTCACTTTGGCGCCGCGCGTGCCTTCAGCTGCGATGAGCCAGCTGAGGAACAAGTAAAGAAAGCTCATTGTGCCTGCAATGGCAAAAAATACGGCGATTTCCCAACTGAACGGATATTGGTGCCCATACAGAACAAATAGTATCCATTCTAGCAGAAGCAGTAATGGCGTGAGCGAGACGGCGAGGTACGGCGCTGCCTTGCTGGCATGGCGCAAAATGGCTGATTTGTCGTCGCTTCTGGATGCATAAGGGAAAAAACCGGCATTAATGACCGTCCACAGCATGAAGGCTACCGTTATCGATGGCAGGAAATAGGCGTTGTAAATTCCCACATCTGCGGTCGTCATGAACTTGTTAATGAGTATTCTGTCGACGCCCATAAAGATGCCCGCCACAGCTCCGGGGAGGGCGAGAACAGAATAATGCATAATTTTCTTTGCCCAGGACCACTCAAATCGAAGTTTCATGTAGTTTCTAAGATAGATGATCAAAATGAAACCGACCACCGCGTAGGATAGGTAGTACGAGTACGCCGCTGATTCCCACGACCTCATGTCGTGGCTGATAAATGTGAGAAACGCAGCAAGCAGCACGACCGCTTGAGCGGCCGTGAGAAGCGCATATGCTCTCATTTTGAACAAGATTCTGAGAGAATTCAGCGTTAACTGAAAGAACGTAGAAGTAACGGCGAAGAAAAGAGCGAAAAAGAAAAGCTCTACTGATACTCCGAACACGTACGATAATGGCGCAGAAAAAAGCACGAATGCTAATGTCGAGACTGCAGTCAACAACGCTATGAGGACGTACGAAGTGGAGATGATGCTGAGCCGCGCAAAATGATCCTGCGCCTCCGAACTATATTTTATCATGGGCGTAAGGCTTACTTGCATTGATATGGTGAGAATGGCGCCTACTGTCGTGACAAGGCCGAGACTACCAAAATTAGCGGGCCCCAGTATTCGCGCCCCAAGGATGCTGAAGGTCAGCGCAAGCAAGGCTCCGAACATCGTGCCGATTCCCACGTACGAGGTACCTAAGATTAACTTCCGCGCTTCGTTGCCCATCTTCTCCTTAAAAACTAGCTCATACAGGGCACTAAGCAAGCGGAAACCAAGTTCCTTGAGCGGCATCGGGGCTAGACCTAGGTGGAACTAATTGCGAGTTTATATATATGTTTCAGTTCTGCCGCGCGCACTCGTAGTCTCTATCAACTCGGGGAAGCTAAAGAATCTGTCTCTTGCACAGGTACAGATCGCATGAGCTTGCCTTTGCGAGGTTTCGTTTTCCGTGGAATGTCGTGCCGAATCGCCACTTGACGACATTTTGAAAAAAAGGCATTGGAACGTCCGACGCTGTCAGAGACATACCAACACAGTTGTTAAACTTGACAAGGAGCTGGCCGGGGCTCTCCCGCTCCTAGTAAGTTCAAGCCTTTCTGTTGTAGCAAGAATTGTTTGCGTCGCCGCCCGCAGACATGATCACTACAGCAGTTCCCTGCAGTTCAACTATTCCGCAGCCAAGCTTGGCCTCTAAAAGCACTGTGAGCTTTCTTGTTTTGCTTTCACTCATCTGGCGCCAAGACCGCTTATCGCACGAGTTGTCCGATACGTGTTTTAGTCAACTGATAGTTTTTGATTACTCTGCATCGACGTGCTATCGTTGCTACTCAGACCGTTGATGCTAAAAACCGACGGCTTAATACGTAGGGAGTTTGATGCTTAGGTGCTGGCTTCGGCGCAGTTTTCCGACGAAATAGCCTGTTAGCTAGTCACCAATGCGTAAAGATCGAAGGAGTGATATGTGCCCTGCGTTCATCGGTACTGATCGCCTAAAAATGTGGAAGTGACAAAACGGTCACTTCGTGCGGACTACCACGGATCATTAGATCGTCAGACTATGACAAAAGATGTTATCAAACGGCTATATGAGCTTGATATCGCGAGGGCACTAGCAATTTGTGCAATTGTGTTCGTTCATTCATATTACTTCTTGGAAACCGACCCAAACCTTTTCGGCAGACTGTACTTTGTTTCCACTGCAGTCTTAAGCTACCTTTTAGGCTACATTGCAAATTTAGCACTGGCGCTGTTCTTTTTTGTATCAGGCTATGCACTGTACTGGAGCAATAAGTCTTTTGGTACCTGGCACGATGCCGCGAGCTTCTTCAAAAGGAGGGCTTTGCGGCTTTTCCCTTTATACTGGGTAGCAGTGTTCATTTACGTGGTGTTTGGGTTTCTCCCGCTCCAAGCGTACGCTTTCAACTATAATGCTGCAAATCTCGCCGCGTGGTTTTCTCCCTACGGTTCAACGACTATTGCGATTTACGTCCTTGGACTGCAAGGGCTAATCTCGACTGCGCCTTACGTTACACACGAAATGACGGCCCTGTGGTTTGTTGGAGTGATCTGGGTCTTCTACTTGATTTATCCACTACTCATCGCATTTTCCTCAAAACCAGTGAGATTCATTGCGGTGTCAATTTTGGCTTATGTCGCTCTAGCGGCAACGCAACTGTTGGTGCACACACTCGACTCTAGACTCTTCGTCTTTTTCGGTCCATTTGTTGGTGGTATGTTTGCGAGCAAATATGCGTTATCAGACAAATGGACCTTTGTCACAAAAAAGGCAACCTCTGGCAGAAGATTCGCCTCACGCATTGTTCCCAGTGCAATTCCGTGCTTCTGCGTGGCTTTTGTGATCGGTCTGTTCTCGACCTTTGGCGTTCGCGGGTTGAGCAGCCTGCTCCCCAGTAGTTTTGTTGCGTTTGTGGCGTACGCGATAACTGGTTTGCTGTGTTTTCTGTTCAGCCTGTTTGCCATCGCAGTGATTAGGGCCGTCCTGACTACACCGGACGGCGCGCCGCATCGCCTGTATCGCCTCGTTGCGTATTCAACCTACACTATCTACCTCTTTCAGCTCCCCATACTAGTTGGTCTTGGATTTGTTTTGACGTACGCCCTTCACCTCACGGCGATTCAAACCGATCTGATACTTATCGTGGTAGGGGTGCCGGGCTTGTTTATCACATGCTACCTATTGCAATCGCTGCAAGATACGGTATTGAAAAGGATTAAGACTCGCCGCGGCGCACAGCCGCGCACGCACATGCATTGAATCATAAGCAATGCCGTCAGACATGTCCTTCTCGCAAATCGACGGCGCTTGATTCAACAATGGCGGTCGCTCGGCCACACACTCGTGGTCGATCTCACGAAGCCAACAGTTTTCTGCCTTCCCTGGACCCTCAGCAGGCCGGGTGGAACATTGCCTCCACCTCGCAGGTGCGACGTGACAATCCAAAGCCCTTTTCCCAGTTATGCGTGGAGGCCCTCAAAAGATCGAGTTAGCAACATGAGATCGGCTAACGCGAAATGCGCACATCAATGGCCTGTCGGATCGCACGCTAGCTGCTCTGTGAACCACACCTCGATGGATTGCTATCTTGAGAACGGGACGAGGCACTCGCACTATGCACAAATGCTGATTCTCTTGACATCACTAGAAAGTTATCCCCCGAAGTCGCTCCGCATCCCTGAGTTTGTGCACCAATGGCGCCGTATAGAACGCGGCGACGGCGGTAGACCCCGTGCGTGCGATCGACTCGATGCCGGGGCACTGCGCCTCGCAAAGGTAGAGTGGTAACGCAGGCGCTAAGTGCCCTATATAACATCAGTTTTGGTGTGCGCTAGCGCGAAGCGACTGTTGCCGTAGAATACTGGGCGAGGGAGGCTCCTGAACGCTGCTCAAACGTAGGAATGGTAACACTGTCTGGAAATAGGCTTCAGCTCCGAACAGGGCGGCGGCCGCCACTCTCCACTTTCATTTTCGCAGCTGGGTCGGTGATCGTTAATTAAATGCGGCGATCTGCGAGCGACTGATAAGTGGCGCTTACTGAAAAGAGGTCATAACAGTTGTCTGTGGTGGTGGTGCCGACCTGCCGACCAGCCGGACAGATCCACTCTTTTGAGCACCATGGATTTGCCGGAGGGGGCGATGCCTGCGTTGAGGGTGCTGTACAGCAGGAGAGATTGGTTGGTGCCTGGCTTGGTGTTGCTGGTGGTGATGGTGAGTGTGGCGAGGGTGTAGGCGCCGTTGGCGGTTGTACATAATAAAACTCCGCAAGGCCATTACTATATATTTTGTTTCCGGCAGTTAACGTTGGAGAAGTCGATAAATTTTGAAATACGATATTGCCGTTCGCGTCTTTTAAGGCGAGACTGTCTTGTTGCACGTTCGCTGCGCCAAAATAGACGTAGGAGTTTTCTGGCAGAGATTGATTTAGATTAGAGAATGTGATCAGATTGGCTGAATCTGGCGACACGTGGCCGTAGCCGATAAGGTCGGTGAGCCTTGAGCTATCCGCGTAGATCTGTGATTGACCCAAGAGGCCTGAAATCCATTGGGCGGCATAGACATTCTGATCTGGAACCGGCGACACCAGTAGATACGACCACGATTCACTGTCGGAGTATTCGATAACACGCCCATTTTGTCCCTGCGACGGAATGAAGGCAAAGTTTGCCGGGTGCTCGGTAATCTCAAAAATGAAGTTGTAGTTGAACAGGAAAAATGGAACGATTACCGCGATCAGAGCTGCTCCTTTGAGCTGCGCTGCAAGGTCCTCGTTAGCCCGGATCCAGCTCGATCCACGCTCAACAATCGCCTCTACAGCATATATGCAACAGGGCGCCAAAAAGAGCAACGCGAGAGCGAACCCCCGCCAGCCGGTTACAATGCTCCCCACCGTAGGCACTGCGACGAGAATCAGTAGCAGGAAGAGACTGGCGATCGAGAGCAGAAGAAACTGAGAATTCACCTTCAGAGTCTTGCGGCGCCATATTAAGAGGAGGAGACCAATAATAAGCAAGACTTCTACGACAATGCCCCAATAGCGGGCGAGCGTATGCGTGAACGGTAAACCAGAAACGCCACCACCAAGCCCGTTCGTTACGTATGCGTCGTTACTCGTCGAAAAAAACGCACTGGTGAACGTAGTGTACGTATGGCTGCCTAGTTGTAGCAGCACGTTAAGCGCGGCTCCACCGGAAGTACCCATGTACCAGCCAACAGCGATGAACGAGGCAAAAGCGACCATCCACGCGCTGACCGCTGGTCTACCCTCTTTCTGTTGATGTTTCACCATTCTGACCAGGGCCGGCCCGAACCAAAGGACAAAAAGAAAGAGCAAAAACAAGTAAGATGTGGCGTAGTGAGATACTATCATGCTACCAGTAAACACTATGAAAAGTGCTCCCTTTTTTGAGCCCTGCAACGAGGTACCTAGTATTACCAGCAGCGCCACAATCAAGAAAAGTTCTGCAATTTGCTCCCGCGGCAGTTGAAGAAAGAACCCAAAAAAAGCCATGAAAAGGAATGCCGCCAGAAACGCCGACGTTTCGTTGGATTTCGGCGGCGCTGTGCTTATGTTTGTTCGGTACATGTAGTACAATCCGAGGGGCACAAAAGCGAAGATAACCGGGTATATTAGTTCGTACACCAACACCGTATCGACATTGCAAAAAAGCGAGTAGACATTCGGCAAGAAGACTACGCTCAGCATTCCAAAATAGTCACTGTGGGCAATATCTGCGATTGTGTAACTTGGATTCCAAAACCCCACTGCTCTTACCACGTCAGCAAAATACAGCTCATAATTAATGTCACCGCCGGCGATCAGATTTGGCGATGCGAGCGTACGGCTATATTGAAATGCCAGCGCAATTGCTACTATATAAAGCGGATAAAAACGTGCCGGGACCCGGCGGCCTACTACCAAAAGGAAGATGATGACGATGCTTACAGTGGACAGCAAGGAAAAAAGGGAGTTCATATCGTACCGAATGAAGAGTCCGCCTAGAATGCCGAGTGCGACGATCAGGGCAGCACCTAGAACGGGCGGGCTTTGCATAACGTCAATCTGCTTCGCAAGTTCGGCCGCCGTGATTTGAAAATCCAACGCGCCTTTCTTGTACCCAACAATGGTCAGTACCGCCAGAATCAGCGAAAATGTCGCGGCGAGGGGCAAAAGCGATATTGGCTGTGAGATGCCAATTCTTGGGTAAACGAAATTCATCATCAGCGGTACGAACAGCACGAAAGAAACGCTGAGGCCGACCGCATACAGAATTTTTTCCAAGCGATTCGCCGAGACTCGAACTATTTGAATGAGCAAAAACCCCGGGAGGAGGGTGAGCGTTGTGAAGCCCAGAACCTGTCTTAGAACAGGGACGTTTAGGATGATGGATATGTCCGTTAGGGCAATTAATGAAAGCGAGAGTGCGGATATCCTTTTTGGGTCTAAGCTGATCATGGCGCCGTGTTCATGAGGTAATCAAACGAGTTGTTCTCAGGATATTCATTACCTTGTCATTCAAAAGTGATCTGGCTGTTCTAAGGCCTTTGCACGATGCTAAACCTCGACGCTATCTCATATCAAGCTTCGCTTATCCAAAAAAGAACCTGCAGCGCGAGCGATCCTCGGTAGAACCTTGGATTAGTTTCACGTCTGCTTAGCACTTGCATCCGCGGCCTGTTATGAATGAAGTTTCTGCCGTGATTGTGTTAAAATATACAGCGAAAAACTCGCCTTCGTGGACTTTCAATTTGGACGAGCGAACAATGGCCGAAACAAGTGCTCTAAGCACAAGCAGCGTTTTTATGCTTTTTGCCAGTGCAACTGCGCGGCCGAAACTAAACGTGCATTTGTGGCTCCCAGAAACATTGAGCGTCTGAATAAACTCCATTCTAACCGGCTAAAAAAGGGCGAACTGTCAGCGGTCAACTTAGGTGCCCTTGACGCCTCTTAAAGCAGGACCGCCGTCACCTTTTCTGCTGAACTAACGGCGCTACCAGCAAGCTCGATCATTTCGCGCTTGTTCGAGCTTTGAGCGTAGGACCGAGAAGCTTGTCCTTCCAAAAGTCGTACGCTAGAGATCGATTTCGTGAGAAGATGCCCAGTTTCTCTTTTCAAAAACCCACGTCGTACACATAAACGGCGTAACACGTGCACCAGCGATAACGAAATGTTCTAATATTGAAAAAGACCACACAAGCACCAGTCCACGATTATCTGACAGTTATGTCGCATCTTTGCGACGTGTTCACGGCGTAGACGCTCCTAGACCCGTTTGATGTTCTGCGGGCCCCTCAGTGCACAGAAAGAAAACCATCCCAAACGGTCGCGCTGAAATAATGAAAATAGCGATTCTTGCGTACTATTTCCCACCAAAAAGGAGGGCAGGAACAGAGCTGGCGACGTTCTATCTCGCAAAACATCTGCAAGCGCGGGGCAATGAAGTTCACGTGATCACGTCACGAGACCCCGGACTGCCTAAAGAAGAGCGCTATGAAGGAGTAATCGTACACAGACTTTATTGGCCGAATTCCTCTGTGCTCGGAAGGGCAATTCTCCAACTAGGCATGTGTCTGGCCATCCGGAGGATTAATCCACAAATCATTCACTTTCAAAGTTTTCTGGTCAGCACATGTGCGATTTTGGTGAAGAGCACATTGAAAAAACCCTACGTCGTCGCTGGACAGGGCTCTGAGATCTATCTCCTTGGAAGTGTTCGTCCTCGAACGTCGTTTTTCTTAAAAGTAATCTTAAGAGTAGTCGTTCGAAACGCTTGCACAGCAATAGCCCTGACTGAGGACATGGGGAAACGAATACTGCACGATTATGGCCGAGCGGCCGCAGTTATACCTAATGGAGTTGAAGTCGAGAGATTCGGCCGTCGTATCTCGAAAGAAGAGGCGCGAAAAAAGTTTCTGCTGGGATCTGATGCAAGAATTATAGTTTTTGTCGGCAATCTTCGCCCCGTCAAGGGAGTTGCGTATCTCATTCAAGCTCTCGCACTAATACGAGAGAGAGATCCAAATATCGTATTGCTCGTCGTAGGGGGGGTCGTTGCCGGAGAAGAAGAGGGGGAAGGCACGCGTTTAAACGCTCTCGTGGAAGAGTTAAATCTAAAAGAAAATGTCATCTTTGTCGGCAGCGTCCCAAATCAGGCGGTTCCCGAATACTTAGCTGCATCTGACATTTTCGTTTCACCAAGCTTGTCAGAAGGTTTTCCCGTTTCTTTTTTAGAGGCCATGGCTGCTTCATTGCCAATAGTTGCGACTAACGTGACAGGTATCTCATCAATTGTGAAGGAAGAAGTAAACGCTTTTCTCGTTGAGCCTCGAAATGCAGCTGAAATAGCTGATAAAGTTACTACACTCCTGGATGATCCCGAACTGCGGCATCGAATGTCCGAGAATAACAGAGTACTGGTGCAGAAGTATGCTTGGGAAAGCGTGGCTAAGGATCTGGAACCGATTTATCTACGCTGCCTAAAGTCGCAGGACTAAATAGCTCCAAGGCATTTTTGCCTTAGGCCCCACCCTTCCAAATCTGATGCAACACACAAGTCGAAGCGGTCACGTGCACGGCAATGGAGCTCGCCCAATGTGTTTTCATCATCATACACTGAAGAAGCTAGACGTCATTCACATCGCAAATTATGCGCTCCCAGGTCTTAATGAGCTTTTCGTAACGGAACTCGGTTTCAACCAACATCCGAGCGTTTACGGCGATTCGCTGTAGTTGCGGACGTTGCAACGCTTCAATTATGCTCTCAGCCAGAGCGGTGGGAGAGTTGTCGTACATAAGGAAACCATTTTCCCCATCAACCAGCACATCGGGAATAGAACCCACCGGAGTGGCAATGACCGGCGTCCCACACGCCATTGATTCGAGCATGACGTTCGGAAGCCCTTCGTTATACGAGGGGAGGGCCAGCAGCTTCATGCGGTGCAAATACCCTGGTAGTTCATCATGGGGGATCCATCCAGTCAGTTCAACGTTGCTGTCTAGCCCGTTCGCGTGCACGTACCTGCGGATTCGATCCTCTAGTACACCTTCGCCCACAATGAGAAACGTAGCGTCCTTGTGCGCTTCTAGTACCTTTGGAATTGCTTGAACAAATGTCAAGATGCCCTTTTCTTCCTTTAAACGCCCAACGTAACCGACGACATTGTCTCTGCGTTCGACATTATTCTCAAAGCGGAATTCGTCGAAGTTCAAAAAGTGGCGATGCGCGACAACGGTCTTCTTGCGGTAACCGCGTAATTCCGCCTCTTCCACCATGGACCGACTGTAAACGATCAGCTCGTTGGCAAAAAAGTAACTCAAGCGCTCGAGCACGCCGAGCATGCGGAGTCTCACAAGTTCACCAGATTCTTGCTCGGCTCCACTTTCTCTGATCGCTCGTGCCACTGGGGCGGCGCCCAAGTACGTCACAATTATTATGCATCTAATGTTCAGAAAGCGGGCAAAGAGTAGCGGCGCAGCGAGTCCTGCCCCATTAAAGAAGAGCAAGACATCGATCTGGTCCCGTAGCTTAAAGATAATGTTTGCGATCCGAACGCCAACCACCACTTGTTCAAGTACCTTGGACAGCAGCGATGTCCGCCTCGTCTCGCTTGTCCGGATGATCTGTACACGATCAGCGAAATTGCCGTAATCCCCGCCGGTGATCAGGAATAAGTTATTCGCCAGGGGATCGAGAATGGTTAGGAGGTTGTCGAGAGGGCGAGCTGCGGCCCGGTCTATGTCCACGTGCGTAATGATACCAACGTTCGGCCGACACGATCGTTTAGTATCCTTATGCGCATCACGCGTTTTCAATTGCGTTCGCCTCATATTTCGCAATATCGACCCACAGGAGCTCTCTGAGTCGTTTTAGACCATTTTTTGAGAGTTCTGAACGCAATTGTGCATCTTCCAGCAACTTCACCACGGTCTCGGCAAACACTCGTTTGTCTCCCTCTGGAACGTAGACAATAGTGCTTCCCCAGATAGTGCGGAACGCCGGCAGGTCGTACACGATCACGGGCACGCCGCAACTCATAGCCTCAGCGATGACGATGCCCCACGCGTCGACCGAGCTGGGCAACACAAAAAGCGTGGACTTGCGCAGTATATCGAACTTCGTCGTTTCTTCTACAAATCCACACAAAGTGATATTCTTCGTTAGGTGCTCCCGCTCGATCAGTTTGGTGAGCCGATCTTTTTCAGACCCATCCCCTATCATGACAAGCTTCGCTGTTGGTATTTCAGAAGACACGGCCTTCCATATCCGGACCAAATCAAAGATCCCCTTGCCCCGCTCGAGGCGGCCTACAAAGCATGCATCAAAAACGGGGACCGGAGATTCCGCCTCGTGGACAATCTCGTCGACGCCGTTGTTGGTAATCAGAATTCGTTTTTCATCCACGCCGCGAGCAATGAGAGAATCCTTGATCGGCTCATTCATAGCAAATATCAAGTCGGCGTACTTCCGCAGCAGTGGCACCGATATCGCGTCGTTTAGCTTGCGCAAGAAAAACATCCCGACACTTTTCTCGCTTACGAGGGCAGAGTGATAGTACGCGATGAGCTTGCTCGACGGGTTTCGCGAGTGCAGATACACCGAAGGGAGCACGTCAGTGAGATAATGAGAAGAAGCGATGATGTCATCGTATTTCTTTTGCGGCGGCGACCGCAGAACTCTCAGTATCCGTGAGCAAATCAACAGGACTCTTCCGAACAAGGTGGATGCCTCTCTCTCAAAGAAGGAATCCGTGACAATGGCGTTGCCTTTCACGTCCAGCTGTCTTTGCGCGTAACCATATCCGAGCCGAGGCACGAGGACATCGATATCGTGGTCGTTCCAGTAGTGCGTCCAGTATTGAATTATCTTTATCGTGTGATAGTTGCTGCCGCCTGCCATATTCCACGGCCAGTCATTTAGAACAACGAGTATTTTTTTCACGTTCCTGCTCATCTCATTTTATCGCGATGGACCGCAGTCACGATGCGCACCAGACGCTTCTCGAACCTTTTTCAATTGGCTTTTAGACTGCGCGACCGTATAAAACAATGCTATTGGCAACGAACACGCGCACTTGCTCGCCGTGAGACTAAAGCTCGATTTGCAGCGCTAAACGTTGCCGCTCTCTACACTGCGAGCAAGGGTACTGCGATTCTTGCTCCGCTTCTAACTATATGCTCGTATGGAATCGCTGCTCGTATGGAATCGCTGATACTTCGTCCCGTACGCGAGAGCATTCATCGAAGCGAGCATTATCTTGTTATTGACGACGCTCTTGGTCGCGTTGACGGCATTGCTGCCGTTCTGGAGTGAAATCCCGCTGAAGTTGCCCGGCTTAATATCTGCAGTTTAAAGGGCACAATCACGTCTGATCGTATTGAAACGTTAATGTGAGTGCCAACTGGACGTATGCGTGTGACGCGTAATGGAGAGTTTGTGTGCACCGACAGAGGTGATGCGAACGCTGAGGTTAGGTTAGTAATCACAAGCCCTAATATACCCATATACGGATTTTTTGCCCACGCGCTTGGAGGACGCATCGGGGATGCCTCACCGCGTCCAAATCTATCACGTGTCCTAAAACAAACCCACCTGTATCTTGCACGCCTTTAAGGTTTCTTTGAGAAATGGAGTCTAAATTGCCTTAAACTATTAAAAATGCGTTTTTTTGCAATTTGGGATCTTCTAGCAGTCGCGTCCCTGTTCGCGCATAGCGACGCGAATGGAGACGGTCGAAAAAACTCGGGGGGAAAAATGACGTTAGAATGCGCGTACTGACCGCTCAGCCATATTCAGACTCGCGTTGAAGTCGCTCCTTTCAACGGCACGCACCGCAGAAAAAACGTGAGCGCATGATCCTCGTCCCAGCGACGACGAGACGCCGGTCCAATCTCAGTTCGTTTCAGACTCGAATGGAGTCAGACCGCGGCCGCAGGGGCGCCGATTCCGCGCGGAGTTCGGCGTCTTTGGCCCAGCACAGCAACATTTTCAATTTCGTCGAGAAACGCGGCAGCAGTCGTGTCCCAAGAGAACTGCCGGCTCCAGCTCAACGCGCCCTCTGACAATCGCGTTTGCAGGTCTGTGTCACGCGCGAAACGGATCGCGGCCCGTGCCATCGCTTCGGGGGTCGTTTCCGTCAGCACACCCGTTTCGCCGTCTTTGACCGCGTCCCGGTAACCGACGATGTCGTAGGCGATGGCGGGGGTGCCGCAGGCATTGGCTTCGGTGATGACCATGCCCCATCCCTCGCGTATTCCGGGAACGAGCATGGCGTGCGCCCGCTGCATCAGCTCAACCTTGCGAGCCTCGTCGACGTACCCAAAAAACTCTACGTTCAGTCCTTTCGCCTGCGCTTCCAGTTTGTCACGCTGCGCACCGCGGCCCACAATCCACAGTCGGGCCTCCGGTATCTTGGATGTAATGATCTTAAACGCTGTTATGCAGTCGTGCACCTTGTTGGCCTTTTTCAGCAGACCGACAAACAGAAATGTGGGCACCTCTTCTTTGGGTGGCACCGCCTCCAAAGGCTCGTGGCTAAGTCCCTGAGGCACGACGCGTGTCTCAGTGATGCCGAATTGTAGCAAGTCGTCTCGGGTGGAGTTGCTGACTGTGACGGTGTTGACGTTGCGGTAGCACGCGTACCATCGCGGCTCTACGAAGTAGTGCATAAGATGACCGATCCCAGGCGGGAGCACCGCGAGATGTTTTGCGCCCACCACTTCGTGCACCAGGAAGATGACCGGCTCCTGCACAAATCGTGGGGCTAAAAATGGTATGTTCGTGTACTCGTCGACCACCAGGTCGCAGTTCCCTCTCAGGTGCTTGCGATAGTACGCACGCGCCCGCGACCGGACGGTGAGATAATTGCCCAAGCGGATTATTGTGATTCCGTCAGTCACTTCAGTGCGCGCGGCACCCGCAAAACTCGATGCGATGAGGGTGATGGTATGCCCTTGGGCGGCCCACCGCTTCGCGACTTCGTGCGTGAAGACTTCAGCGCCTCCGGCGCACGGATGCTTGTGATCCCGCAAATTCAGTATTAGTATCCGCATGATTCGCTCACGTTTGAATTAGAACCATAGCTGCGAAGACTTGTTCTCCGCGCTATTGCACTACTTATTAATTATTGTTAAAGTATTTAAAAGTTGTCTAAAGTTATCAATAGTTTAGGTTATGAAAAAAAACACGAACTCAAGCGTTAATTCGACACCAGCTCGTGCTGTTCGCTACAGACTTGTGCTATCGCTCGTCTCCAATTTCGTGAGTCGGGCTGACATTTAGTAATGACAGCCCGTCCCCCAGCGCGCCATTCCCCCGTTGTGTCCCGACCCAGCACGCGTTCAGCTGCGCTGTGAGGCGGGGACTCGCAGGCAGCGACCGTCGTTGAAAGCTTAAATAGGTTAGATGCTTAGCTATCGGCGAACGCAATGAAAGGCAAGAAAGTGATCGTCACTGGCGGTCTGGGCTTCATTGGTTCCCATTTAGTTGAAGCGCTTGTCGAAAAAAACGACGTCACCGTAATCGATAACCAGTCGACAGGGAAGTTAGAGAACATCGATCATTTGGATGACGCGCGCCCAGAAGTGATCGACGGAGACGTTGCGGCGCTCAATTTACCAGAAATCTTCGACGGTTATGATATCGTTTTTCATCTCGCAGCGTTGCCTAGCGTCCAGCGCAGCATCGATGAACCACTGAAGTCGAACGAGGCCAACGCCACCGGAACCCTGAAGGTTTTGATCGCTGCGAAAGAATCGGGTGTAAAAAAAGTGGTCTATGCCTCGTCGTCATCCGTGTATGGCGATACGGTGGAACTCCCGAAACAAGAGGACATGTGTCTCGCACCAAAATCCCCGTACGCCGTTACGAAGGCGACCGGCGAGCTCTACTGCACGGTGTTTCACCAAGTCTACGGTCTACACACCGTATCCTTGCGCTACTTCAACGTGTTCGGACCGCGGCAAGACCCTTGTTCCCAGTACGCTGCCGTAATTCCTAAGTTTATCACGGCGATGCTCAGTGATAGATCGCCGACCGTTTACGGAGATGGCACACAGAGCAGAGACTTCACGTTCGTGAAACACGTGGTAGAAGCAAATATTAGGGCGTGCGAATCGAACGAGATCGGAACATTCAACATCGCCTGTGGCCGCAGCATTACCCTCAACGAGCTGATTGTTATCCTGTCTGAAATCACCGACAAAAAACCGGCGCCGACGTACGTCGCGCCGCGCCCCGGAGATGTCCGACACTCACTTGCTGATATCTCGAAAGCGCGGTTATTAGGCTATGCACCGCATAGTAATTTCAAAAAGGAGCTTGAAGAGACCGTACGGTGGTTTGAACGTGGAGATAGATCAGAAAATTAAGAACAAAACGGCGGGTATCGCCGTGATAGGGCTAGGCTATGTCGGGCTCCCGACCGCCGTCAACTTTGCTGAAAATGGATTCAGCGTAATAGGGGTCAACAGGACTCAAAGCAAAGTCGATCTCATCAATGCGGGAGGCTGCTACCTCTCCGACCTAAACCTTGACGAACGCGTCAAGAGACTTGTTGAACGTGGCAAACTCACGGCCACCACCGACACCGTGGAAGCCACACGCAAAAGCGATGTGATCATTATTACGGTCCCAACGCCCATCACGTCGGACAAGCGACCTGATTTATCGTTCGTCACGTCCGCCGGTCGAGCCATTGCGCACGGCTTAGGCCGCCGGAAGCTCGTCGTCTTGGAATCGACAGTGTACCCGGGCGTCGTTGATGAGGTACTCAAACCGATACTTGAGGAGTCGGGGTTGAAAGCAGGCGTTGATTTTGGACTGGCCTACTGTCCGGAACGGTACAACCCCGGAGACGCTGACCACGGCATCAGGGATGTCGTGCGCGTCATCGGCGGCATCGCGCCGGAGTGGGCTGAAGCAACCGCGCGGCTGTACATAAGCAACGCGAAGGACGTGTTTATCGTTAAGGATATACCGACAGCTGAAGCAGCCAAGGTCATAGAGAATATCCAGCGAGACCTCAACATCGCGCTGATGAATGAGCTTGCACTGATCTTTGAACGCTTGCACATTGATATCATGGACGTCATCAAAGCCGCATCGACCAAGTGGAACTTCAACGTGTATTACCCGGGAGCTGGGGTCGGAGGGCACTGCCTTCCGGTTGACCCGTACTATCTCGTTCACAAGGCTGAAGAGCTCGGCTATCACTCGCAGGTGATCACGGCCGGCAGGGCCATAAATGACTATATGCCCCTGCACGTTTTCCAACTGGTCGCTGACGCTCTGAACGAACAGGAACGCGCCGTGAACGGCTCGAAGATAGCAGTCCTCGGCCTTTCATATAAAGAGAACGTGGGCGACTCTCGTGAGAGCCCGAGCGAAGTACTCGTGGGGGAACTCAAGAAGCGGGGGGCTCGAGTTCACCTCGTTGACCCGTACGTCGATGAGCAGGTCCTGCGAGCACTGGCTATACCCGAATCAACGGCGTACGACGCCCTCGCCGCGGCCGACGGACTCGTCCTCATGACGGCACATCGCGATTTCGCTGAGCTCGACCTGCGCAAAATCAAGAATCTTATGCGCACCCCGATAATCGTCGACGGCCGGCGGTGCTTCGACCCGGAGACAGTCATAAAGCTGGGGTTCGTCTATCGAGGCGTTGGGGCGAAGAATAGATGAATGGCCCGGTGACCTACAGAGGCCACAGAGTGCGATAGCACACGAGCATCGCCTGGAGCTGAACAGCGGGACCCTCTGTGGGACTGCCGTGCGTGTCCAACGTGCGAATCGAGGATCGTAAAAAAACCAGAGCCGGAGGCACAACTCTACCCGCTATTTCAATTTCGAGTTCCAATAAGGACCGTGTGATAGAGCGCAACGTCTTCGGCACCCAGAGCGTGAGTAAGACTTTCAACCTTGTGCTTGCTGGACCCGCCCTAATAGGCTTGAGGACGTAATAGTTGCCGTATTTGCTATCCGAGAATCGCGTGACGATCTGCGGTCCGGTGATCTGCCTCAAGTACCCGCTCTTCACGTACGCGTCAACCCCCGTGCATTCAATTCTCGTAAGTTGATGTGGAGCCGATCCAGGGGGGTCTCACTAGGTAAAAAGTGATCGTCAAGGTTGTACGCCCTTATTGAGCTTACGTTCACTTAGTTTTTCTCAAAGACAAATTCACTCAGGTCGACTCTTTTTTGGCTTTCGACAATCTCTCAAAAATCCTCACGCGATGTCCTTCATGCATAACGTCGCCGTCGAGGGCCGCTTAGGTCGCCTGACAGCGCGCTCACCTACGGCAAGCTAAGGCACGCCCGCGCCGCAGTGAGCGACAATCTTAAGTTGAACTCTTACTGTTATCGGGCTCACCTGCAAGAGCATGGGCCGCTCGACCTACCCTTAAGTTGCAGCAGTCTAATTCTGCAATAGCCTATTCTTTAAGGTTGTATTCGGTCCAGACCTGGCACAACGGGCACTTACATGCATGGATTTGTGCTGTTTCTTTACCCTCACCGGTTGAGATAGATCTTTCAAAGCGATCGGCGACACGCCTAGTTGGCCTTTAGGGTCCTAATCAATTCGCCATTAGTTAGATACATCACATTATCGTGCGCCGCTATATAT
>PMIN01000207.1 GCA_003158275.1 Methanobacteriota archaeon | reverse complement strand
TCCCACGATCAGCGGGCTGTCCTTTCTCGCGGCAACAATGACGTCTGGTTCATGGTCTGATATGACCGCAATCGCATATGAGCCTTCGACGCGTAGCAGCGCCTCCCGCACGGCGCTTTCAAGNNTGATGCCGTTGTGAACCACGGCGAAACTGCCACTGCAGTCGGCGTGTGGGTGCGCGTTGGTGGAGGATGGAATCCCGTGTGTAGCCCAACGGGTGTGACCGATTCCAACACAGGCAGTGTTGGTCAAACTTAAAATATTTTCAAGATCAGCGATCTTTCCTTCTGTTTTCGTTATATCAATTTCCGCGCCGTTTAGCGTGGCAATGCCTGCTGAGTCATAACCTCGGTACTCAAGCCGTTTCAGTGATTCAACTATGATTGGCGTAACGCTTCGGTTGCCGATACATCCTACTATGCCGCACATTCAACCGTCTCGTTAGAGTTGTTTCGAGGCCCAACACATAGGCGGCCGTGATAATCTATAAAAGTTCCGATTTTTGCTTTTGACGAATTTAGTCTGGATTAGCAGCTCATATAGCTGTGGCTGGCGAACAGCACTGAGCATTTATATATTGTTTATCTTATATTTGTCTGCGTCCCAGTCTGCATAACTTTTTATCGCAAAATGACTTACCCACCACACCATGAAGGTCCTGTTAGTAGGTTCAGGCGGTCGTGAACACGCCATGGCGATGGCTATTGCTCAGAGCGTTGAAGAGCCGACGCTCTACGCCGCAATGAAGTACAAAAACCCAGGTATCGCCCAATTATGCAAGGATTACCGCCTCGTCAACGAAACTGACTTGGAGAAGGTGGCAGATTACGCCCGCCGCGCCGACCTAGTAGTGATCGGGCCTGAGGCACCGCTGGCAGAGGGGATCGTGGACGTGCTCGACGAACGCGGTGTACGCGCTTTTGGACCTACGCGAAACGCAGCTTTAATCGAATCAGATAAGGGATGGGCCCGCTCGTTCATGTCTGAAAAAGGCATCAGAGGATGTCCTAAATACGCGCTGTTCGACGATTTAAGTGATGCAGATCGCTTCATCAGAGACAACATCGATGAAGAAGAGTTAGTTATCAAGCCAGCAGGGTTGACTGGCGGAAAGGGTGTTGTAGTCATCAATGACTATTCCGAGGGCAAAGAGTACCTGAAGAAGCTTCGGGGGCCTGTAGTCATTGAAGAGTGCCTTTCTGGGGAAGAATTCACGATACAAGCATTCGTTGACGGGAACGTGTTGGCACCCGCACCAGCAGTTCAAGATCACAAGCGCGCCTTTGAAGGAGACCTTGGACCGAACACTGGAGGGATGGGTTCTTATACGGACAAGTCCTACGTCCTACCTTTCATGAACGAAGAGGACTACCACGCTGCTGTAGCCATAATGCAAGATACGGTAAACGCTCTGAAACGAGAGGGTATTACGTTTAAGGGTATCTTGTACGGCCAATTCATGCTTACACGAACGGGACCCATGGTTGTCGAGTTCAACTGTCGATTCGGGGATCCAGAAGCGATGAACATTCTTCCTCTGCTCAGATCCGACTTCATTGAGCTCGCAGAATCGGCTGTCGATGGCACGTTGAAGCAGACTGATTACGACCTTCGTGCCACGGTCTGCAAATATGTTGTGCCGGCCGGCTATCCAACGAACCCCAAGCCAACCGAGATCACGATCGATAAGGATCACATCGATGCCACGCTGTTTTATGCAAGCGTCGATGACCGCAACGGCACGATCACCACCACCACATCCCGAGCTTTGGCAGTCCTCGGCGTGGCAGAGACAATAGAAAATGCGGAACAACAAGCAGAGCAGGCTCTTCAGTTTATAAAGGGTGACGTATTTGCGCGGCACGACATCGGGAAAAAAGAGCTAGTACAGAGTCGCATTGAGCACATGAAGCGCATCAAGAACGCTTAGCAAGAATTGTGCCCCTCAAAGGATTCACGATGAAGAACCTTATTTCTATTCGCGATTTAACGAAAGGTGAAATCTTCGAGATCATCCAGCTTGCCATCCGCCTCAAAGAAGAACGATCAGAAGGGGTATTCCCGAACGGTTTAGAGCACAAAACTCTTGGGATGATATTTGAAAAACCCTCGACTCGAACGCGAACGGCGTTTGAGGTTGCGGTGGTCGAGTTGGGCGGATACCCCATCTACTTGAACTGGAATGATCTTCAGTTGGGAAGAGGGGAGACGACTGCGGATACGGCGCGCGTTCTCTCACGGTATCTGAGCTGCATCATCATGCGGGCCAACAGCCATTCAACGATCATTGACATGGCCAAAAACGCCTCAGTCCCCGTGATTAACGCCCTTTCGGATATCGAGCACCCGTGTCAGCTACTCGCAGACCTGATGACGATTTATGAAAAGAAGGGGGCGCTCAGCGGTATGAAACTCGCGTGGATTGGAGACGGAAATAATGTCTGCAATTCAGCAATACTGTCGTGCGCGCTGATGGGTATGAGCGTTGACGTCGCGTGCCCCCCGGGTTATGAACCGGACGACGAGATTCTGCGCAGAGGTCAGCAGCTATCCGCCGTGAGAATCCTTCGCGATCCGCTTGAAGCAGCCTCCGCTGCAGATATTTTATATACGGACGCCTGGGTTTCTATGGGAGATGAAGCAGCCTCTGCACTGCGCGCGCGCGCGTTCTCTGAGTACCGCATTGACCGCAAGGTGCTCGACGCAGCAAAGAGCGACGCCGTCGTTCTCCACTGTCTTCCTGCTCACCGGGGACAGGAGATCACTGACGAAGTGATGGATGGACCACATTCAGCTGTTTTTGATCAAGCAGAAAACCGATTGCACGCCCAAAAGGCCTTGCTGTTAAAGCTGCTCTGTTAGTTACCACGGCTCCTTTTTCTTGCCAAGCTTGAACCCGATGATGTTGACGCCGAGATGCAAGAGCGGACTTAAGATCAGGACGACGACTATTACAGGCAG
>PMIN01000242.1 GCA_003158275.1 Methanobacteriota archaeon | reverse complement strand
CGGCGTATCGTCGTTAATGTTGAGCTGGTAGTCGTCAACTTCTCCGGTCACGCCGTTATAGTATTCAGCGATGAGTCCATCTGCCGATTGCAGCCGCTTAAAGACTCTCAGAGCCTCCTTAGAAAACTCCGGAGCTACGTAGTCGCACCCAAATGCAAACCACGCGGTATCCCTGGCGACGATATTGCTCGAGAGGCTCGGATCATTCGTGAATCCCCAGCCTTGCGGATACAGGGCTTTCACGCGAGCCATATTAGCTTTGGCCCACTGCACCCCTCTGTTAATGACCTGGTCAGGGGTCGTGACCACCGAATAGCTGCATTCATTCACGAAATGCTGCAATGTCTGTTCGTATGCATTTTCATAGTTTTCAAGCAGCTCAAATTTGCGAATGGCGTCTGCGTCGCCCGCCATCGAGAAGCCAATCACAAAGGTGAACTCTTGCTCCTCCTCTGGAGGTAGGTCAATGTCTACTTGGATCCTGCCGATGATTGCGCGATTGTCAGCGCTGCCTTTCGCTGAATTCAGTTCCGCAGATTCGTCTTTAAGCGGAACGTATTGTACGGAACAGCGCTCTGAGGAGAAACTGCCGCCAAGATACTGCTCGCACGAAGGACGCAGGCTCGGGGTGACATTGAAATTGTCGGTGACCGCTGAAATGTCGGTGGTATATGAGCATATTGGATTCTTCGCCGTCGTTCCAAAGAATCTAGTCCAGTGCTCATTGCTTTGATTGCTCGCTATTATGGCTGCGTTCTTGTAGTTATAACGGATTTCCACATCGGGAGCTGTTGCGAGGTACGTAGGGCGCAGGTCCGAATAGGCCACTATAGAGATCCGCTGGACGTTTGCGGTTTTGTTCCTGATCTGTAGCCCTAAATAAGCAGCGGCACACTCGTCAAGATGATCCTGCGGCGCATTTGGCACATAGAAGATCTCTGAAACGCAGAGTCCGTGAGCGAGTTTGAACGTGCGTTTTTGATACGCCGGATGAATTGTGAAATCTCCGGTGCCAGTTTGTTCAAGCAACACGCCGGATTCCGCGTCGTAGTAGCGGACGAGCGTTGAGCCAATGACGTTCCTCCCAAGGTCTAGGGAAAACAAGCTTTCGATCGCTCCCGTCGCCTTTGAATTCGCGAAGCATTTCTTGTTTCCATAGCTGCTTCCGGTCACCAGTTTGTCATCTGGAAGCACGTAGGCCCATAGATCGTCTATCCGTTCAATCTGCACGATGTTTGCTGCTTCTGCTTCGCTTTGTCTCATGGAAACAATATTAATAGCAGTGCTGCTAGTTTAATGTTTTTGTAAACGAAATCAACTGCGGAACGCTTGCGGACGGNNTACCTCGGCTTAAAACAAACCGAGACCGTGCTTATCGTCACCGACACGTTGAGGATTAAGATTGCCAAATCATTGTATGATACCGCGCGCGAAATGGACTGCGACGCTATAATGATGACGATGCCGCCGCGCTCCCGCCACGGAGAAGAGCCCCCCCGAGCAGTGGCAGAAGCTATGCGAAACGTTGACGTTGTTATCGCCCCTACGACGATGTCACTGACGCACACGAGCGCGCGAAAGCAGGCAAATGATGCCGGTGTGCGAACCGCGAGCATGCCCGGCGTCACTGAGCAAATGATGATTGAAGGCGGTTTGACCGCGAATCCCCGGGAGGTGGTGGAACATACCCGCCGCCTAGCCGAAACGTTCAAAGGCGCGTCGGAGATCCGACTTGTCTCAGATCTTGGAACTGACATCTCGTTTGAAGTCGATGCGTCGAAATGGAACCTCGACGTGGGGTGCTGTCAACAGCAAGGTTGCAGCACAAACTTGCCGGCAGGGGAAGTCTATACGGCTCCCGAAAACTGTCAAGGCACCGTCGTGATCGATGGCTCCATGGGCGGTCTCGAACTTTTGAAACATCCGATAAAGATTCGAGTCGAAGAAGGTCGCGCCGTTGACGTCCAAGGCGACCGTGCGAAGGAAGTCCTCAAGATCATCAACCCACTTGGAGACGAAGCACGAAATATCGCAGAACTCGGAATCGGGACAAATCCCCGCGCGCGCATAATCGGCGTTGTTTTGGAAGATGAGAAGGTGCGAGGCACTGCGCATATCGCTTTAGGCGACAACAGTACGATTGGAGGACACGTCGTCGCAGGCGTGCACCTCGATGCGATAATTCGCAAGCCGCGAGTTTTTGCTGACGGGCACGAGATTGACCTGGTGTAACTCAGCAGATCCTCGTGGGCGGTCAAAGTGCAGACAACATTCGCTGCTGCATCTGAAGCAGGACAGTTTCAGTCATTTTTCAACAGAATAGGCGTGATGCGCAGCACCTCACCGTTGAAAGTTTATCATTGCAGCGCTAAAAGGCTTCGAGGTCCCGTATCAAAAGCGCTGCGTGGTCGCTAGCTCTGATCCTTTTTGCTGGCACGATTCGAGATCGGCTTTGGTCGGTTTTCCCTTAACTTTGATTGGCGGCGTGAGGACAGTCGCGCCCTTGGAGCGGAAAAAGTCTATGGTTTGGTCGATCGCATCACCAAGCTCCTCGCACGAACCTAACACGAAAGCGGTCTTGCCGCTAAAATCGAAATTATCATAATTTTTCATAAAATAACGCACGTTCGAGGGCGGTTTTTGATGGTAGGTAGGGGTGGCGACAACGACCACGTCTGCGTTCTTGATGTCGAAAGGCTTGATTTGCCGTATGTTTCTGATCACCGTTTCGGCTCCTGCTTCTCGTGCTCCGCGCTCCAATGCATATGCCATCGTTCGCGTGTTGCCATGGTAACTCTCGTATCCTACGACAATTTTCATGGTTTTTACTATCTTTCTATCAACATAAACCTTTCAGCACAGGGCGACATCGGTTGTTCTAGCTTTCTTCTGACTTGAGAAACGACGCTGTGTCACGCGGCAAACGATATATACGGGCACCAAAACTAGGTCAGAGGGAGGCACAAAAAATGGATAGCGAAGTCTCTAGAAAGGAATTAGGAACACGAACTGGCGAGGCCTTAGTTGGCGAAATGCCGGAACTTGCACACATAGACATCGCAATAGGTCAAAAAGGAGGCGCTTTTGAGACGGCTTTCCTCACCGGTCTCGCGACGCCGCGAATGGGCCATACTGCGTTGTTGGCAATATTGGCTCCAAACTATGCCGTCAAGCCGACCACGCTTATGGTAAACAAGGTCTCGATTAAGGGTGAAGCGCAAGCTGAACTTATGTTCGGGCCTGTCCAAGCCGCGATAGCAAAAGCAGTCCTCGACAGTGTTCAAGAAAACGTAATTCCGGCCTTTACGGCAAATGAGCTGATGATAATCGCATCAGTCTATATTCATGGCAGCGCCAAAGATAAGAAAAGACTATATGACTATAACTACCAGGCGACAAAAAATGCAATCAGCAACGCAATGAAGGATTTGCCGACGATAGACGAGCTATTATCCAAGAAGGACACCATCGTGCATCCCTTGATGTAGGAAACAGCCAGCGCCTTTTACGGAAACAGCGTGATACCTTCCTTTTCAATTAACTCTTGATACGTTGGCTCTATCTCTTCTTCCCACTTTAGGACCACGTGCAATTCGCGCTGAGGCTCAAGATCGGTTATTATTCGATAAACCTCAGCGTAAAACTGGGGATGATCGAAATCACTGGAAAAGAGCATCGCTATGTCGATGTCATAAACTTCTGGAAAAACACCTTTTGCAACTGAACCGTAGAGAACGATCCTTTTGAGACTTATTGGCGCCCATGCTTGCACTGCGCTCACAAAACTGCTGATCAGATCACGATCAGGCGCCGGTATATCTAGAAAGTCAAATTCGTGTTTATTCATTTCTAGCCCTCGAAAGGTTGCACGTGGCGATCGCAGCGTCCTTTGCGTGTTCAGCGAACTAATGACTAGCGTCAATTCAGTTTTGCTCTTTTTTGTATTCTTTTCACGCGCTCGATTCATGGATTGCGACGGTCTCACCAGGTTCAAAGAAGTTTCTCGGGACACTGACGTAAATATGTGATGGATCTGGGAGATTACTAAGGGGGACGCGCATGGCCCGAAAAAGTAAGTGGGGACCTCACTTTGTTAATTCAGGGTCTCAAACGCGCCGGAGCTAGCAAACGTGAGTTGGCAGCTCAGTATTGTTAGCTCGCTGGTTGGCTTTAGTACGAGATGCAATCTAAGTTGTTCGGCAATCGATTGGTCTTGGATGTAGGCGTCTCCTCGCATATTTTCGATATGAATGAATCCAACGGTATTGCTAACAACAAAAGCTTCAGCGCGTTGGGGAGTTTCGAACGTTTTGGCAAATCCTGTTGCCTTAAAGGTCAAGACAGGCAAGGAGCTGTCTTCGCAGCCAACAATGCTTATTTGCGCAACGTTGCCGCTTACACGTTTTTCCTGCCAGTGAAAGATAACAATGTTATCATTGATTATCTGCTTGAGCATGTCGTGGCAGTCTGTTTTCCCCGTTCCGAGAGCTGACTTATTAGACATAAACGCCGTTGACGGTTGACCCCGCATATCCTAGGCGGTCGATCAGTTTTTGTGCATCGCCTTGTTCAACGCCTTACTTATAACTTATTCACACATTTTTTTGTATTTCCAGCTGACGACACTGGCGGTGTCGAGGCAGCCATCAGAAAAGGCTCTTTCGAGAGTAAGACAGCCAAAGGCGATATTGGCCCGTCGCTAATTGATCGATTAGGGACGCGTCAACCTTCTTTCGCGTCTTTCGACCGCCATATCTTTGAGCAAAAAGGCGTCGTAATTTCTTGTGTCGATGGCGAGAGTTCGGTCAAAACACTCGACCGCTAAATCAAGCTCGCCTAGGCCGAGGTAGAAACATCCAAGGTTATTCCAGGCCATAGTATAGGCGGGATCAATTTCTGTGGCTTTTTTGAGGTCTTGCATCCCTTCGCTATCAAGACCGAGGTTGAATTCAGACAAAGCCCGCGCGTTAAGCGCTTCCTTGTTCGTCGGGGCAAGCTGTACAATCTCATCCAACAGACTTTTGGCCTCTTGAAAGTTTCCGTTGCTGTTTAGTGATATCGCTTTATTGAGCTTCACATGGGCCGCATTTGGCTGGATCTCAAGCGCTCGGTCATAGCACTCGATTGATTTTTCGAACTTGCTAAGAGCGAACAATGCCAATCCTTTGTTGTTCAGCGCTCTAAAATTGTTGGGCGCTAGCTCAAGCACCGCTTCATAGTGATGGACAGCGTCGCTAAATTGTCCGTGCTTGAACCTGTCATCTGCCCGGTCGATGAGGTCAGTGACGTCTTCATTGCGCAGCAGTCTGCTTTTTTTTGTCTGACTTCTGAACATCGAACCTCGCGGATATCAGACGCAGCAGCGCCATCAACATCATCTTCTGCTGCAGGTAATATATAAGGGACGCCGCAGGCGCACCCTTTAAATACTTCACGATGCTCTAAAATATGTGTTTGCGCTGCCACTTGGCACCTCGACGCCTCAGCAAGCGAACGTGCCTGAAAAGATCTAGTAGTTGCAGTAAGCGACCTGCGAGGGGAGATTCACACGAACTTGGGATGGTTTAGAGAAAAGCATGCGGAAAGGGCCGTGATGCTTCTTGTTATCTTCATCGTTGCTCTCTATTTGCGAATTATACTCCCGTGGGCGAGTTCCATCCAAGGTGGCAGCATCATCATCAACGATTTTGATCCGTACTACCACCTCAGAATAATCGAGAACACGATACAGCATTTTCCTTACGTGCTTGCCTATGATCCTTATGTCAACTACCCTACCGGATTTTGGATCGGCTGGCCACCACTCTACGATTTTCTGGCTGGGGCATACACGCTGGTGGCGATGGCGCTGTTTCACGTCGACTGGCAAGTTGCCGTTGCGACGTTCCCTGCGCTCTTAGGGGCTCTCGCGATCTTGCCCATATATTACATAACAAAGCTTATCTTTGACTGGAAGGCGGGCATTGTCGCGGCCGCACTTCTTACGGTCATCCCAGCGAATATCCAGGATTCGATGGTAGGCAATATCAATCACCACGTCGCTGTGGAAGTGCTTTTCCCGGCGCTTTTGTTCCTGTTCTTGATGTTCGCGTTGAGGGGTGAGCTGACGTTTGGCAAGGTTCGGCGTTTGGCCTTCACTGGTGGAGACAAGCGAATCTTGCTCTATGCAGCACTGGCTGGAGTTTTTGTAACCGCCTGTTTGCTGACGTGGCTCGGCTCGTTTTTCTTCCTTGGCATTATCGGGGCGTATGCCATTGTCCAGTACAGTATAAACCACGTGAAACGGCTGTCGTCTGACAATCTCACGATTGTCTTGTTAACGATGCTTTTCGTATCGCTGATTACGACCCTTCCTGTGAGTCTCACAACCCATTTCGCACGGACAATAGACACCCTACAGCTTTCTCTGTTCCAACCGCTGTTTTTAGTGGCACTGATAGTCATTTTTGCGATATTTGGATTCCTCGCATATTACATGAGAGGCATGCGGCCGGCAGCTTACCCGCTGACGATCTGCGCGCTCGTAGTCGCTGCGAGCATTGGCCTCTATGTGTGGAACCCGAGTCTCACTGTAACGGTGTTCAGTGGATATGGGTTCTTCACGCAAACCGGGGTCCTACAGACCGTAGCCGAGGCGCAACCGCTATTCTTCGTGGGGGGAAGCTTCACGCTGGCTGCGGCCGCTAGCTACTTCCAGCTTTTGCTATTTGTGAGTCTGGCCGGTCTCGTCGTGCTTGTATATCGCGCGTGGAAGAAACAGGACGCGGCAGCCGTATTGCTGGCCGTTTGGAGCGTCTTTGCCTTTGTACTTGGCTCCATCCAAGTACAATTTGCGTTTCTGTTGTCTGCCAACGTCGCGATCCTTTCTGGGTTCGTGATAGTGTGGATCATGGACGCGCTGATTGGCAAATCCTATGGCAAGTTGTCGGGCGTACGCGACGCTGCGGCGGTTCCTCAACTCTTCGGGCGTGAAGTAAAATACACACAACTTCTCGGAGTCCTCGTTGTCGTGGCCGTTTTGCTCCTGCCAAGTATTAGTGCGACCACGACGACCGCGCAGAGCGTCTCCTCTATACCAAGCGACTGGGCGGAAGCGTGTCAGTGGCTGAATGCCAACACGCCAGCAACTTCGAACTATAATGTCACGTCGAACCAGATACCTGCATACGGGGTGCTTAGCTGGTGGGATTACGGGAACTGGATCATTTTCCTGGGTCATAGGCCAGCCATCGCGAACAACTTCCAAACGGGCGTCAACGACTCCGCGACGTTTTTCGTGAGCCAGAATGAATCAGGCACCTTAGGCATCATCCAGAAAGACCACGTCAAGTATGTGATGACCGATTACGAAATGGCGGACTACACCGACAAGTTCCCAGCGATTGCGCTTCTATCAGGACAAGGGGTCGATACGTTCCTCACGACGCAGAGCTACGTAGACCAAAATGGCACAACGCAGCAGCAGACCGTGCCAACCGCCGCGTATTATAACACGACACTCGTCAGATTGCAATATTACGATGGCAACGGATACAGCCATTATCGCTTGATTTACGAATCGCCAACTACGGTGGGCACGCTCAACGGAACTAATATACAGTATGTTAAGATCTTTGAATACGTTGAGGGCGCACGTATAGCTGTTAGTGGCAATGGAAACGCTACGTTATCCCTCAACGTCACAACAAATCAAAACAGGACGTTCACCTATACGCAGAGTGCTCGAGTGAACGGGACCCACGTGTTTGTGGTCCCCTATGCGACGGTTGGGATGCCGTACGGAATCAAAACTGGCCCTGTATACAAGGTGACGATCGGCAACGTCACGAAGCAAATCGCGGTGAATGAGAGCGACGTCCAAAACGGGACCGAACTTACTCTCAGTTTCTAGAGAGCTCAACTCGCGTGCCGAGCCTTTTCACACAAGCAGTTCGCGCAGAGTTCGCGCATTTGCGCTGGACCTGGCCCGTTCTTGTTAGTAAGAATTTGACCGGAGCTTACTCAACATACCGAATGGCCTCTGCGGGCAGTATTCGCGACACATTTCGTGCAGGGATGGCCGTGCAGATGGCGACTGCCAGATAAACGATTACAAGAACTAGGATAACCTGAACGATCGGAATCGTAAACGGCACTTTCACGGTTTGATTCAAGTTAGTGTATATGGCGTAAGAAACAACCAAGCCGGTCGAGAGGCCTAATGCTGCTGACAACGTGGTCGCAAAGGCCGCAACAAACAGTAGCGACTTTACGATGAGGCTGCGGTTGAAAACTAT
>PMIN01000180.1:27222-30110 GCA_003158275.1 Methanobacteriota archaeon | reverse complement strand
TAAAAACGTTGCAGGTCTTTAGCGTGCACCGATCTCGCACCATTGACTCGGTTATAGCGCCTAACCCCGGCAACGATCGGGCGTCTCTTAGCTCGATTTTTTCGAGCGCTTCCGCCGCAGTTTTTCGAACGTCTTCGTGGCTGTCATTGAGCGCGGCTTGCACGGCAGCCGCTGCGCTTACATCTCTTATTTTGCCGAGCGCGTTCGCGGCACGCTCTCGCACAAATTCGTCCGGGTCACTCAATGCGTGAATGAGAGGATCAGTTGCGTTCTGGTCTCGCAGTTTTCCGAGCGCGTCAGCCGCGTTCCACCTGACGTCTACGTCTGGATCCTGCAGCGACTCAATAAGCCGGCCGGTCGCGCTCTTGTTTTTGATGTTTCCAAGAGCTTCGGCTGCGTTTCGACGCACGTACCTGTTCGCGTCGTGCAAAGCCCCGCTGAGGGGATCGACGGCTCGTGGATCGCATATCAGTCCTAGGGCCAGTGCAGCATTCCATCGGACAAACCAGTCCGTATCGTTTAGAGCCGTGCACAAGGGCGTCACAGCCACATCCGTCCACACTTGTCCAAGGCCTGCAGAAGCGGCTCGGCGAACGTGCCTATTTTCATCGACAAGCGCTCTTACAAGAAACGATACTGCGCTTTTTTCACCGCTATTTCCAAGGGTCGTGGCTGCTTTCGTCCGGACTGCTGGATCGTTGCTTTTCAGTTGCCGAACCAGTGACTCAAGCATAAACCCCCCCGCCTCTTTGGCTCACGGCGCCTCAAGCCCCGTGCGCACCGTCGCGCAGCACCTAACAGTATGGAATACCATCACTTTAATCGATCGGCTGGTTCGAACATAATCGCTTTTTCAGAAAGCTGGTGCAGGTACCGACTCGATGTCGATAGCCTGCACTTTGCTTGCGCCAATTTTCACGGGACCACCTCTTTTTTTGCATCGGACCATTATTGACGTGAGTATCAGCGCAGATTCCAAGACGCTAACTGCTCGGCTTCGGGGCTAAAAAAGCTAGAAACGACCGTGCAGTGGTCACTGTCTTGATGCAAAAGTATTTGTTTGATTTTTGCCTTCGGTTAGATGTGAAACTGATTATTATTGTCGGAGATGGGATGGCAGATGAGCCGCTGGAGGCGCTCCGAGGCCAGACTCCGCTCGAGTATGCAGAGACGCCACACATGGATGACGTCGTGCGTTCGGGTTCGATAGGTCAATTCTACGCGATAAGGCCTGGCATCAAGGTTGACAGTGACGCGGCCCATTTGGCGATGCTCGGCCAAGACGTGAACCTGTCTTCTTCAAACCGTGGGGCGTATGAGGCGCTTGGGGCGGGCTTGACCCTCGGCCCCACAGACGTGGGCTTCCGGGTGAACCTCGCCACCATAGATAACCAATTCGTGCTCGTTGACGGCAGGGCCGGGCGGATCAGAGATGAAGCCAAGCAGCTCGAGCACGCCGTCAATGACATGGTGGAACTCGACGCCGTCTCTTTCGATTTTAGGCAAACTCTGGGCTTTAAAGGCGCTCTCGTGCTACGCGACGACGATTTTAGTGTTGACGTAAGCTTGCCGACCCAATATGGCGTTGGCAGACAGATATGGGCACGGGCAGCGAACGGAACTTCCCAAGCGCTCCACACGGCAGAAACGATCAACGAGTTTATGGTGAAAACCAACGAGGTCTTGAAGCGGCACCCGCTTAATTTGCGGCGTCTCACCGACCAGAAGCCACCGGCCAACGTCGTCATGCCATGGGCTGTAGGACAAATAGAGAGGATGAATCCAACCATGAGGAAGTATGGCAAGGGCCTGTGCGTCGCAGCCGCGCCGGTCATAAAGGGCGTGTGCAAATACTCCGGCATGGATATTGTCGACGTACCGGGCGCGACTGGCGAATACGATACGGACACGGCAGCAAAAGGCAAAATTGCGCTCGAAAACCTCGGTAACTACGATATAATTCTGATTCACGTCGAAGGGACTGATGAAGCCAGTCACGATGGCAACGTCGAAGGAAAACTGATCATAATTGAGAAGATTGATGCGATGGTTGGCCTTTTGCTCGAACATACGGACATCGCAAAAACCCGCTTTGCCCTCCTCTCAGATCACGGATCTTCATGCGTGACACACGATCACATGACCACTGAGGTACCCATAGCGGTCTGCGGGGCCGGGGTGAAGGCAGACCACGCACAGCATTATGACGAGAAATCTGCTCTACAGGGGCGGCTGAATATCCTCTTCGGAAAGCAGCTCATGCCGTTCCTTACCCGATCACAGGTGTAACCGCTTTTGACCATGCGAGTTTCCGTGCGAGACGATCTAAAGGATTTCAAGCCCTGTGAACACGGCGGTAGAATTATAGAAGCCTCAGAAGCAATGCCGAACGTGCTCGATTTCAGTGCAAGTTTCAACCCATACTTGCACCCGCGCACCAAGTCTGCGGTCAAGGAAGCCCTTAAAGGAGCCTATCACTACCCCGATCACACGTACAGGCGTTTCAGAGAGGCCGTCGGCGAATACCTCGCGGTGCCGTCTGAAGCGATAGTTCCAGGCAACGGTTCCGCTGAACTGATACGGTTCTGTGCGTGGGCGCTTCTTCAAAAAGGCGACAAAGTGATAGTTCCCGCTCCAACCTTTGGTGAATACGAGCTCGCGTGCCGTTTAAGCGGCGCTGAGCCCTTAATAGTGCCTGCGTGGGATGAGCAGGCATTCAAGCGAGACCTTTTCGGCGCTTTGGCTGAGGAAGACGTCCGAATGGTATTCTTGTGCAATCCGAACAACCCCACCGGCAAAGTGCTTGCAAGGGAGACGGTAACCGATATCGCGCTTAAGTGTCACGCGACAAACGCCTTCCTGCTCGTTGATGAAGTCTTCATCGAACT
>PMIN01000180.1:3531-27200 GCA_003158275.1 Methanobacteriota archaeon | reverse complement strand
GCTCTCCTCAAGGATTGCAAACCCTATCTTGATGCCTCGCGCGAAAAAATAGCTGCACAGCGGCGCTGGCTCGCTCGTGAACTCAAAAAAATACCAGGGCTGCGGCCGCTCGAAAGCGACGCCAATTTCATTATGGTCAACGTCGCAGGCACGTCGCTCTCATCGACTGACTTTGCCCGTGAGATGAGGCGGTGCGGATTCTTGGTACGGGACTGTCAGTCGTTTCGATTGACTGGAGACGACTATATACGGATAGCGGTTAGGACAAAGGCGGAAAACGCGCGCTTGCTGGAAGCCGTCAGGCGAGTTATCAGCCAAAATTTCTGACTTGTTCCGCGCCCAAGCCGGTCTAACGACAGCGACGCGCCCCCCGGTGAAAGCTTCATATCCAAGTAATCGCGTAGTACATGGAGGAGCACGAAATGACAGAAGTAATACTGCTTACTCATAAAGGCTGCCCGGTCTGCCCGATGGCGAAAAGCTTCTGGGAGGAACTGCACCAGAGCTGTGATTTTGACTACAAGGACATTGAGGTCTATACGCCAGAAGGCCTCCAACTAATTCACCAGTACAGCATCCGAAGCGTTCCAACTACACTTATCGATAAGAAAGTGGAGTTTGTCGGCGTGCCGGATCGCGACACGGCACTTTCTAAGGTCAACTGCGCCGATTCGAAGCGCTAGCCGATTGTAGGCACCGAGGAGGCGATTTCATAGATGAGCGCCTCGAGCTGAATTCTCTCGTTAAGCGCATCGAGAAGGGCGTACTCCGCGTTGCTTAGGAGTACGAGGAGCTCAGCGAGTGCCTCTTCAGTTAGTGACATGTTTCGGGCTTGAATCCGCATTTGAGCGATAATTTCGCCGCCGCTTAGACCGGTCTCGAGCAACAGACGATCGAGCACGTGCCTGGCCTTGGGCGCATCGTTTTGTAAGGCCAGCTGCAAGAGCTCCGAAACTCCTTTAGGGTGCACGCATTCGGCGAGCATGTTCAGGTCGAGCGGGTGAGCCTCAGAAGAATTGCCTTCTATCACGAGTTGGAGCAGCGTCAGCGCTGTTCGAAGACTGCCCTCAGTAAGACCCACAACCGAGCGGCTGCACTCATCTGACAACGCGTGACCCTCTTTTGTCGAGATTCGTCGCAGAAAGTCGACCATCATGTCGGCGGGTAGCTGTGTGAAGTGCAGCGGCAAACAGCGCGATCTTATGGGTACGATAATTTGCGACGGACGCGCGGTAGCTAGGATGAACTTGCAGGTCCGGTTGTACCGTTCGATTATTCTTCGCAGAGCCTGCTGAGCGTCCAGCGTCAAGGATTCGGCATCGTTTATAAACAGAATTCGGTACGGCGCAGCTAGTGGAGCGATTCCGGCAAGCCGGTTCATGATCAGCTTGAAATTATCGAGCACACCCTTGCGCTTGTCGTAAAAACGCGCTAAGCTGCGTGACGCTTCGAGGTACTTCCGGCCTTGTTCAAAGATGTCTGAGGCGTTGATCTCGGTGAAGTTACCCTCCCACACGTCTCCGAAAAGCTCTCTCGCGACAACTTCGGCAGCTGAACTCTTGCCTGTCCCTGGAGGGCCAAAGAAGAGCAGGTTCGGCAAGTTCTTTGTGTCGACAATGCGCCGAAGCTGAATCTTGACAACCGGTTGGCCCAGAATCTCCTCGAACGATCGCGGCCGGTATTTCTCCACCCAAAAGAAATCTAAGATCCCGTTAGCCTCACGCATTCGTGTCGCCTGTCTCCTAACCCATAACTTTCTGCAAAAGCCAGATAGGGGATGTTATCAATGGTCTTGCCCGCCAGCCTTTCGTCGTCCGTTCTCAAAAGCTCAAGACCCGCGCAGTCGATTGCTACGGGATCCGTTCCTGCAAGCACGTAGCCGAGATGCGCTTTCCTGCCGCCGTAACGCAGCTCTTGAGCATCGACGAGTGTTTCTACTGCATCGACTATGAAGATATCGAACGGTTCGAGCACCGCCGCTTCGGCGATGCTTTTGTGCAGATTCAAGCCCGCTAGCGTGCAAGCGGACGCGTTCTGTCGGTCTAACCAATCCAAATTGGTTCTTCACGGCTCCTGTCAGCGTGCAAATGGAGTGCGTTTTTAGCACAGGCAGTGAGATTTTCAAATCGAACGACCCCGAGACTGTAGAAAGAGAGACGCTAAGCCCCCGGTCGCTGAGCCTTTTCGCAAACGGGCCCTTGTTAAGATTGACGCAGTCAACGCCGTGATCATCGCACACGCGCTTCAGCGGATGATGCTTGGTTACGCCACGCGTCTTTCGATCGAAAAATGCGTTTAGGGGGGCATCAAACGCATGATCAGCTCCTACTGTTATAGCGTGGTCAGGGAGGTACTGTAGGACCGTATCGAGAAGCTGCGGATCGGTGGTGGTCGGGTACGCCTCTTTCGAAACAAGATTCGGTTTGATGAAAATTGACGACGCTGAGGCGATTTCATCGCTGAATTGATCGAGTGCCCTTGATACAAAATCGTACTTTGCGGCGCCATCTACTGTTTCCTTGAAGACTCTCGACATCTTCCCAGACCATATTTGTCACGTGCAATAAACTACTTTTTGATGACCGCGTAAGAAAAAACATGGGAAGTGTGTCGCAGCGAAATGCTGTCTCTTTTAGACGAAATCGATGTACCCCCATCTGAGATTCACAGCGTAGAACGGCTTCTGCAGATACTCTACGTGCACGGGTGGTACGATAAGCCCTCAATGGCACGGGCGCGAAGAAGCTTAAGTCCCCGGTTGTTGCTCAGGCTAGACGCAGCTGATCGCTCCACGTTCTGTTGCAACAAGTAACCCCGTTCGCTCGCGGTACAACTACTTTCTTGCTTGTCACGGCTTCGAGGTGCGATACCGCTCACACACATCGGACGGCCCGTAGCTCACTAGCATTGGTGGGGCACGCTGGGGACCGATCGGCGGAGCTTCCATTCCGGTAAGTCCTGGTATCGTCCTATCCCTGTTTCGGTCTCAGATCGCGTGTCACCCTGATTTTTCTTCTATCTCTCGCGGTTCGTCAGGCGTCTCTATAGGTATCCTCACCTTCTGATCTTTCGCACGGCTGCCAGATTTGTCTCTCAGTTCGGTGTCAGTTTCTGTCCCTTCTATCGGTATTTGTCGCGGTGGCACTCTGCCGGTTTCTGACGGATATTGCGTTGCGGCGGGGCGTCGCGTGTTGCTAGCCGGCGGTTCGCCGTTGCCCTCGCGAACGAGTCGAAGCAAAAGAAACGTGAGAACAATCACGAGAATGAGAATCAGTCCCCAGATCCATAACCAGGCTGGAAACGTGAATCCGTTGCTATTCTGCGCGCCTGCATTAGAAGCGTTTTTGGCTGTTGAAATTGGAACGATGATGCGAGTTGTATTGTTCGCCGTCAGAAGGTTACTAACTTGACTAGCGTTATTAGTGGCAGCTGATTGCAATGCCAACACGCGTAGCCCTGAAGTCGTGCTTATGCGGGGCGTCGGTTCTAGGTTTTTGTCCGTTTGGCCGGCGACGCTCATTTTCGTGAAGTGACTCGACTGCGAGTTGACTACAGTCTGCGCGGATGACTCGCTGCTCGGCGCCGTTCCGGCCCAAAAAGCCGCCGTCACGCAGGATGCTGCAAGAAACACCACACACAGGATTGCGAGAAGGAGCGCGGCTAGTTTTGGCATAGATTGTCACTTCGGACAAGAGTGTTGAGTATACAAGTAGCCTTCGATATGGTCTCTGTATCGTTCGTCGCTAGCTAACAACCGCTGGCGCCGATGAGCAGCTCCACTTGATGATGCGTGCGGTTCGGGGCATCTCTCGCAGAATACCACGTACTTAGACTAATTGCGCTTTTTGTCCGAGAATCGGGACGTGTTGCCACGGCCCCCGTGGCTCACGACCCCTGGCAGGTTGCATTGCTTCGGACTTGCTGGAGCGCCACTAGGTCAGCTGAAACGATAGGTCCCAGAGACGCTCTGCTTTGACACTAGCAGGATGTGCGCCTCGAGCAATATTGTGTGCCGAGCCCTTGCGAGGTGTTACAGGCGTCGATTAAGTCTGCAGATTTCGACCTCGATATGAGGCAGCATCTCCGAGGAATTCTTGAATCCTTAAAAGCTGATTATACTTTGCATTGCGTTCGCTCCGCGCCGGAGCACCTGTTTTGATGAAGTCTGAGCCCAATGCAACTGCAACGTCGGCAATCGTCGTGTCTTCGGTCTCTCCCGATCTGTGGCTAACGACTACCGAATATCCGTTCCGAAATGCTAAGGTCGCGGCGTCGAAGGCTTCCGACATTGTTCCAATCTGGTTCAGCTTCAGGAGCAAAGCGTTTGCGGCCTCTAGCTTTATCCCTTTGGAAAGTCGGTCGACGTTCGTCACGAATAAATCGTCACCGACGATGGTAGTGCCGGCCAGTTGGGAGGTTATATAGGCGAAGTCTTCAAACGCATCCTCGTTAAAGGGATCCTCAATGAGTATTACCGGATATCGGTCCACCAAGTCCTCGTAGTACTCGCTCAGCTCAGCGGGGGAGAGCCTTCTTCCATCCATCAGATAGGTTTGTGTCGTCTTGTCGTAGAACTCTGACGCGGCACAGTCCACGCCGAGGNNNTGCTTGAGTTCGTGATAAGTCTCGACGCCCATTCTAAGGGCGTCAGAAAATGTCTCGGCTGCCATTGGTATGATAAAAAACTCCTGGATAGACAAAGCGTTGCCCGCATGTGCCCCTCCATTAATCACGTTCATTAACGGCACGGGCAACGTGCACGCATTTGGGCCGCCAAGGTACTCGTAAAGGTGCATGTTGGCGGAATTCGCCGCTGCGCGAGCAACTGCCATTGACACCCCGAGAATGGCATTTGCCCCGAGATTTGACTTATTTGGCGTCCCGTCGAGATCGTTCAACGTTTTGTCGACGTTGCGCTGGGCCCTCACGTCCATGCCGAAGACTTCTTCCGCAATTACTGTGTTGACGTTATTGACTGCTCGTAACACGGTTTTTCCGCCGAAATCCGATTCGTTGTCTCGAAGTTCAAGTGCTTCGTTCGATCCAGTGGACGCGCCGGACGGTACGATCGCCCGGCCAAAGCCGCAGTCTGTGAAAACTTCTACCTCCACTGTGGGATTTCCGCGTGAATCAAGGACTTGTCTCCCTAAAACTCCTTCGATTTCGAACATGATTCCAGTATGCTTTATGCTGCACAATCTTAATCTTATCGCTAATGGACGCCTTTTCATCCTTAGACAGTTTTCAAATCTGAAAAGCTAAGCGCTGTGCAGATGTTCAGGGGGGAGATTCTCTAAAGGAGCCCTCGTTTTTGGCATTAGTTTGAACGTCGCAATCCTTGGGATCGTAAGTCTGCTCGCCGATGAGCGCGGAGAAGATCTATCCGCTCATTCCTCTTTTATTGTTAACGTCCTGGGAGCGGCGCTCATTGACGTGGGCCTCATAGCATACGTCGAAAGCACCGCAAGCATGCAACGATAATTTCCGTATTCCTCTTAGACAGATTCGGGAAATGCGAGTCCCTCGAGTAATCCGCCTAAACCACCGCAGCGATCGCGAAGCCCTTGCTTGCAGTATCAACTGCATGGCAGTGGCAGCAAGTCTTGGCAAGACAGTTGTTTGATCGCCTTGGAGGGCGTCAGCGACGGGCGCGTTATGCTATTGTTTCCGAGTCAAAGAGCCTCGGCACGGGAAGGTTATTCGGCTTCGAACGCTCTCTCGGTACGCTTGGAGCCGTCATCTGCCCGCTTATCGCGGTAGCCTAGTTGGCAACGACGACGTGTGGCCGCTCAGCTGCGGTGCACCCCATACCAGCACGATTGAAGCTCAATGCTATCACCGTGCAAGTCTTGGAGGCAATTACTGATCGGGTCATTTTAACTTGCGCTTTCAAGGACGTAGTTTGTTCGGTTTTTCCACCGACGCGGTGCCCACTCAGAGAACTTTTATATAGAACAACAACTCTAGTAATTTTGGAGGCTAGCACAGTGATTGGTGGTCAACCTATTCTCATTCTACGCGAAGGAACACAAAGGACGAAGGGCAGGGAAGCCCAGTCAATGAATTTTACCGCGAGCAGGGCCGTAGCTGAATCAGTGCGAACTACGCTCGGACCGAAAGGCATGGACAAGATGCTCGTTGATTCGATGGGCGATGTGGTTATAACGAACGACGGCGCGACGATATTGAAGGAGATGGATATTGAGCATCCAGCAGCTAAGATGATGGTTGAAGTCGCTAAAACGCAGGATGATGAAGTGGGCGACGGGACAACAACAGCGGTTATCTTAGCTGGCGAACTGCTAAAAAACGCAGAAGAATTGCTCGATCAAGACATCCACCCGACGGTTATAGAGAAAGGCTACGGCCTTGCCGCAGAAAAAGCGATTGAGATCGCCGAACTGCTGTCGCGCAACGTTTCGATTCGCGATGACGATCTGCTGAAAAAGATTGCAAAGACGGCGCTCACGGGCAAAGGCACTGACGTGGGCACTGAGATACTTCCGCAGCTCGTTGTTGAAGCGGTGAAAATGGTAGCGCAAAAAGTCGACAACGCGTACAAGGTCGACGAGGAAGACATCAGAATTGAAAAGAAAGTTTCTGGTTCCGTTTCCGACTCAGAACTCGTAGAAGGCATCGTTGTAGACAAGGAGCGCGCGGCCGAGGGAATGCCGCGAAAAGTATGCGACGCGCGCATCCTTGTGTATGACCAACCACTCGAGCTTACCAAAACAAAGACCGACGCCAAAATCAAAATAAAAGATCCAACGCAAATGAAACTCTTCATGGAACGCGATCATGAAACGCTGATCGAGAAGGCTGACAAGATCTTGGCAAGCGGCGCTAACGTCGTCTTTTGCCAGAAGGGTATCGACGATCTACTCCAATGGCACTTTTCGCGTAATAACGTGATGGCAGTGGAGAACGTGAAACGCGAGGACATTGAGACGATTTCCAAGGTGAGCGGCGCCCGAGTGGTGTCCAGCCTGAATGATCTCAGCGCATCAGACCTGGGCAACGCGGGCGAAATCGAAGAAACAACTGACATCGAATCTGGCTGTGACACCTGCGGCATTGATTAGACGGAGGTCTAGGAATGATAACAATCAAAGACTGTAAAAACCCTCGCGTCGTCAGTATCGTGATTCACGGGGGAGCCGATCATATCGTCGAAGAAACTCACCGAGCTGTGTACGACGCGGTTCGAGTCGTTCAAGCATCGATCGAAGATGGCAAAGTCGTCGCGGGAGGCAGCGCTCCGGAGGTTGAGATCGCTATGCAACTCCGTGACTACGCGTCGACCCTCAGCGGTAGAGAGCAACTGGCAGTCATCGCCTTTGCCGACGCGATCGAAATTATTCCAAAAACGCTTGCCGAAAACTCGGGTTTGGACCCCATGGACTCGCTTGTTGGTTTGAGGACCGCTCACGAATCGGGAAATAAAACGATGGGGCTCCAGATTTCGACAGGAAAAGCAACAGACATGTGGCCTGACGTGATCGAACCTCTCAGAACGAAGAAGCAGGCCATCTTGTCGGCCACCGAAGCCGCGAACATGATCCTTCGAATAGATGACGTGATTCAAGCCGCTACGTTTGAGAAAGGGCCTTCGCAAGACGAGATGGAAGGCATGTCCGATCAAATGCTTGATCAAGTGTGAACGCGTGCTGCCGCAGACGTTTTTGTCTGTGGCCCCCCTCTTTTCAGTTTCAGCAGATCTTTAGTGCGGGTGGCGCCTAGCAGAGCGCTTATTTTGGAACTAANNCTACATACGAACCCATGGTTTCGCAGGTAGGGCAAATCTCGGGAGCATTTTCCCCGTAGTGTATATCGTCACAAACAGTGCAGCGGAAGTAGCGCTTCATGATCCTCCGAAAAAGCCCTACGTATTTAGTCTTTATGGCATCAGCCAAACTGCGCATTCGTTTGGTTCGCTCACCTGTAAAAATTTGTATAACGCAGTCGCTCTAAGTGGGTATGTCTCTGCAAGGAAAGGTGTTTTTGCCGCAAAGTGAATACAACGTGAAACCTCCCAGGCGTGCTCGGCGGAGGTTCGCTAGCGAGAGTCTGTGAGCGGTTAGTTATCCGCCCAGTGTGACATCCTGCTTGCTATACCAATTGAGCGCTGCGTAGAAGTGCTCCGGCTTGAAATCCGGCCAATATGCATCGACAACATAGATATCCGAATACACCGATTGCACGGGCAAAAATCCGCTGAGTCGTCGTCTACCACCCCAGCGAACTATCAAATCCATGCGGGAAACGTCACGCGATCGTATCATCTTTGTGACGTTTTCGCCCTCGAGCGTGGCTTTGGGTTGGGCAAAGAGCGGACTTAAGTCCCATTGCCAGCCGTAATTGACCAAGAAGTTGACCTTTATTTTTCCTGAGCCAAATATAGTTCTTTTTGTGTANNATCTCCACGCCGTCGATGCATGCTTTTTGGAAGGCCTTTCTCTGCACTTGGGTTCTTTTCGTGTTATCTTGGGTGAAGCCGTAGCTCGTGACTTCCTTGACGCCGACGCTACTGCATAACCTAAGCAATTCTAATCCGGGGGGCAAGCCAGCTTCATAGCCTGCCTCTTTCCGCAAACCGCGAGCTAGTGCCCAGCGACGGTTCCCGTCAGGGATGATGCCTACGTGGCGTGGTATTCGATTCATATGTCAAAAATGCGTGATGTTACAGGTTTCGAGTTTATCTAGCTCAAGGTTCATAATCTTTGTCCAGTTCTTTCGCCCTTCGCTGTGCGTTCTTGCGCGCTGCCACATTGATACTCGCCGGCGGGGCAATGGTTAAAGTTGAGAGCGCACTAACAACCAGTGATACGAGCTAGCGGAAGAACGGCCATGGATCCCGAAAAAAGCGCGACAGAAAACCCCAACGTTACGGTGTGGGGTGTTCATTTAATGGACGCCAGCGCTCTTACAAGGAAAGAGCGAGAAGAGCTCTTGTTTAAGCTAAACCGAATCTTCACGTTCGTCGGCACGGAAATACCAGAAGAGATCGAACTCGACGGAGAGGTCGTTGCGCTCCACGAGGTCATGTGGCATCTGATCAATCACAAGAACGAGGTCACCCCTCAGGAATGTGCAGCCGTGCAAAGGCTTTGGGGGGCTATCGAGAGAAAAATACGGCAAATCGAATCGACAATTAGGAGTCAGGACATCGATGAGCGCGAAGCGCTTGTGTTGTACGTAGAAGCTCAAGGTCTGATTCGCGCCGCCGTTGAACTGAGGGGCTTGGAGAAAGGCAAGCTCATTGATTCTGCTCAAGCTCCGTTAATCGACAGAAATGAAGCCCAAAAAAGGTGGCTCAGTTATCTAAAAAAGATCAGTTGACCCGCTTTGGCGCGTACTTGGCTTGTACACTCTCGTCGTTGCGCTTGGCGGGGTAGACGCGCGCGCCGAGAGTTTCTAGGTGTCACTCACCCTCAGAGGCCGCTAAGCATCTCTTGGGCTATTTGGAGATTCGAAAGTAGATCGTCGCAGGAAGCTACTAGGGTTCGTAGTTTCTTCGTTTTCACTGTTATCTCCACTCGGTTTCCTGTCGCCATCATTTTTATCTCTGGTGTATTATCAGGCTGAAGAGCTTGGACAATTGAGAGCGCCTGCGGATGTTCGTACATGAGGATTGCAGTAATCATGCGTGGTAGAGTAAGAAGGAGCAGCTCGGTCCACTTCAGCCTAGTAGCAGCTTTGCAAAAAGGCTGCGCAGCAACGCGCACTTTCGAGCGGCCAAAGAACCGCGTGCTATCGTGAGATCAGCATCTCGACGGTGTCGAGGCGGTACGACCACTCCTCAGGCAGCACGTCCCTGCTCTTGTAATAAGTGACTAGCCTTCGAATCTTCGACTCTGTGAGTTGAAGGGCGCGTTTGTTGTGGAGGTCTTTCTTGTTCTCTTCAAGATGATCTCTGAGCTTCAGGGCTTTGGTGATGAGATTGAACAAGTCTTCAGGGAGTTCAGGGGCGACTCCATGGTCGCTAAGCACTTCGGTCAGACTTTTCTTGGTGACTGACTTGACGCTCGGTATGCCGTACGTGTCCCTCAGGACGATCCCGACTTGACTTGAGGAAAGCCCGCTGTTCCGTAGCTCCACGATTACCTTCTGAACCTCCTCGGACGTCATGCTAACGGGAACCGTACTCTTCAGCGGCCTAGTAGATCCCGATACCCCTTTCCTTCGTGCGTACATTCGCGCCATTTAAGCTCCGTTATCCTGTTAGAGACGGGTCTGACTACCCGTGAGGTATGCTAGTCTGTGATCCCCTCTTATATAATTGTTGATGCCCATTCCAAGAATAGTTCTGCGGCTTTGCTTCGGTGCGATAGTGCGTTCTTCTCGGCAACCGTCATCTCTGCGAATGTCCGGCCTTCATACTCGAAAATAGGATCGAATCCGAAGCCTCGATGGCCACGCGAACTCACTATGCGTCCCTCTACACGTCCGTGGAACAGCTTGAAATCACGGAAATAGCTTCCGATCGCAGACTCGAACCGTGCCGGGCGTCCCTCTCCGATGAGCTTGACTACGCCGCTGTTCCCTATCGTTTTATTCACATATGAGGAGTACGGCCCTGGAAACCCGTGGAGATCATCAATGAACAGACCGGAATCTTCGATAATAAATAGGGGTGGAAACTTCTCCTTGCAGTAGCTGAGTCCGTGTCGGACCACTTCCTCGAGCGTATCAGCTTGGAGCTCTGGGTAGGATGCGTTGACGTGGATGATCTCTAGCCCGAACTCGTGAGCTTTGGCTTGCAGCTCCGCCACCTTCCCGGGGTTTTGCGTGATGAAACTGAACGCTCTCATAAGTAGCGACCTCGCTCTTTGATCTCGTTCACTTTTTCGAGGATCAGCGCGGCATTTGAGCAGTTTCTCGCGTAACCAGCAAGAAATGCGTCCTTGAGCGCAGGGAACCTGTCGTCCGTTGCCTGGAGTGTTTGGAAAAAGACGTGTACGTCTACGCCCCGGGCCTCAAGGCTCCGATCGTAGGAGGAGAGGCCAAAATCTATCATGTATACCTTTCCTGCTGAAAGAATCATGTTGCGCGTCGTTGGATCTCCGTGGACGATACCCGCCGAGTGAAGCGCACAGAGCACTGCGCCAATGTCTTCAGCGACCGCCTCGCTCATTACACTGCTCACGGGCGGCCCCTCTATCCGCTCCATGGTGATTGAAAAGCTGTCGATTGCCTCTAATATAGGCGTAGGTACCCCTGCTCGTCGCGCATCGGATTGTATCTTCGCTTCAAGTCGTGTGCGCTCTCTTCGCAGCTTGGTGTCAAGCTCAGCTATGCGATAGTCCTTCGGAATGCGCTTCTTTACCACAGAATGGCCTCGAAGAGCGACGACCGCTTCCGCCCCCATAACGACCTCTAGTGTGTCTCGATCCACAGCACCTCAACCTCGTCTGGTCTGAAGCTCGGGTTGGCGCCGGAANNAAATATTCCGACTTAGGCGCGTAGAATCGCGCACCGCGCTGCGCGCACATTACCGACAGCATCTCTTGGAGTCGCGCGTTAGCGCCGACGCCACCGGCCAAAAGCAGATCTGATTTGTCCATTTGTGATAGTGCTCGCTCGCTTACTTCAACGAGCATCGAGAAGGCAGTCTCTTGAAAGCTATAGCATATTTCCTCAAGCGATGCTGATTTTAACGCCTCTGTAGCCGCGGTAACGATCCCCGAAAACGAGAAGTCCATTCCCTTCACCACGTACGGCATAGGCAAGTAGTTTCGCGATTCTTGCGCGAGTCTCTCCACCTTGGGGCCTCCTGGGTGAGGCAAGCCGGCCGATCGAGCGAACTTGTCGAGACAGTTCCCTATGCCGATGTCTAACGTCTCTCCGAGAATTCGGTACCTTTGTTGCCGGTACGACAGCACCTGCGAGTTTGCTCCGCTCACGTACAGAACGATTGGATCCACGAGATCAGTTTTCCAGCGCCCCACTTCGATATGTGCGACGCAGTGATTGACCCCAACCAAAGGCACGCCAAGCCGCAAAGACAACGCCCTGGCAGCTGTGCCCACAATGCGCAAGCACGGTCCCAAGCCAGGGCCTTGTGAAAAAGCAACGCCCTCGATTAAACGGGGGTCTGTCGAACTCAGGACCTGGCGAATGACGCCGGCAATGTTGTTCGCAACGTGTTGTGCCGCTTCTCTTGGATGTATTCCGCCTAAGGCAGGGATATACGCTGAACTCGCTTCACACAAAACCTCATCGTCATCCACCAGGCTCGCGCTCAGGTTCCAAGCGGTCCCCTCAATGCCTAAGACTGTCATTCGCAAACTGGGCGGTTACTTTTTAAACTGCGTGTACCCGCACTTACCGCACGAGAGCCTGTCTTTGTGCTCGGCCAAAAAGACCCCTTCGCCGCAGCGTGGACAGTTCTGGTGCTTCCTCTGCACCTTGTCGTCGCTTACGTCATACAACTCGCTTGCCTTAACTTTCTTCACCCCCTTCTGGTGGCTCGGGAGTCGGCTGCGCGTTCCGCTTCAGGATATGCTCTTGTTCTATTTGTTGGGCGGCTTCAGCGGATTCGTATATTTTAACATAAGCCGTAGTTTCTTTTTTGCCAAAAGCGGTTCGCATATTGTCGATTATCACTCGCTCAGGCTCAATTTTAAAGTCGGCCGCAACCTGATCTCTGACTTCTATCCGCGCCGGAGTAGCCGCCTCGTGTTGAATCTTGATTTGCAGCTGCTTTCGGTTGAGTAATTCGTTATTCTCTTCTTTGATAACTTCGATCTGCATGGTAGCTCCATCTTTTATTTGTCGCTAACGTTGTTTCAATATCTCGCGCAAGAGGCGTTTCGCTTTCTCTTTTTTTTCTCGCGTTGTGACGATAATAACCATGCCCTCGCTCGGCTGGCCGTAAACGATCGCTGTTCCCAAAGGAGCCTCAATAACTGCCGGGATTACCGCCAGATCCTCTTCGCCGTTGACGATGATTCTCGTGCGCAGAGACCGCTCGATGTCCTTCATCGATCCGCTTACGGCGTTTTGAAGCTGCTCAGAGATGGAGCCTGGGGGGTTATCTACTTCATAAACGGTGCGGGGTTCGGTGCTGATCGCGTGGTAGATCTCATCGGACACCTTTGCCCTCATCGTGACGCCGTCAATGATGCACACGTCAGGCACAATGCCGGCTTGTACCACGGTGTAGGTCGTTATGTCTCCAACTGTGACTATTTTTTTATAAGCTCTTAACTTTTCTGCACAATCTGCGTGCGAGCAAAGATCACCGAACGGTATCTGGAGCTCAGCTTTGAGCTTGTCGTTCAGCATGAGCTTCTTATCGAACTTTAAGCGCGTACTTTCCGGGCAAGTCGATGTTCATTCGCTTGGCGACTTCAGAGCGTTTAGGATTGATAATAATCAAGTATCCGCTCCAATCTCGTCCAAGTGAGCTCGATCCGCACACGGGGCACACGAGCCCTTCGACAAATCGATGGCAAGTTTTACACACTTGTTCCGGCATTTTGCTCTTCCTCCTCTTTCTTGGCTTTTTCTCGCGCTTCAGCAAGCCATTCGACCTTGCCTAGGGCTGCTTGTCGCATAGTGAGGCCAATCTTACTCTCTCGCGGCTCGCGTTCGTTCAAGCTTACTGCGACCACTCGAGCCCGCAGCATATCGCCTTCCGTAATGGCCCTTCCGGTCTCTTTTCCGACTAGTCTCGAGTTTTTTTCGTCGAACGAGATATAGTCGTCAGCTATTTGGCTCACGTGCAGCAAACCGTCGAGCGGCCCTAGTCCCACGAAGGCACCAAATTCCACAATTTCGACGACTTTGCCTTCTAGTATCTCCTGGAGCTCTGGTTTGAAGGTAATCGCGTGAAAAGTGACATCGTAATAGATCGCTCCGTCTCCCGCGAGTATGCGCCCCTCGCCGATATCCAAAACGTCGGTAACGGCGATTATGGATCCGAGCATCTTATCTATGCGACCTTCGAGCTTATCTCGCAAGAGATCTTTTACGACCGCTATCGTTTCTTCCCCTAGTCGTTCAGGCGGCAGCCTTACCGTGTCGATCAGCTTCGCTTTTTTATACATCTATCACTCTCTTGAACAGATCCATCGAGTATTGTATCCGCTCTTTGGCGGCGTCTGCTCCTTCCCAACCGAGTATCGTTGTTTCCTTGCCTTCGAGCCGTTTGTACACTTCAAAAAAGTGTGCGACCTCTTTGAGGAAGTGATTTTGGACGTCGTTAATGTCAGTATATTCCGCGTACTTCGGATCGTTGAGCGGCACGCAAAGCACCTTGTCGTCTGCCTCCCCTGAATCGAGCATCTTAAGCAATGCGATTGGCCTCGCGTCGATGATGCAGCCAGGATAGGTTGGCTCATCCATAATGACGATCGCATCGAACGGATCGTCGTCATCATAATAGGTTCTTGGAATGAGGCCATATTCGCCCGGGTAGTGTAACGGAGAATACAACACGCGGTCGAGATGAATTGCGTTCCACTCTTTACTGTACTCGTACTTGTTGCGGCTCCCTTTCGGAATCTCCACCACGACGAATATTTCTGCCGGTGGCCGGGGTCCGGTTTCGATGTCTTTCCACAGGTTCATCACATATCCACCTCTAAGTGCTTNNCTTTGTATTTAAGCGCAGTGTTAACGATTTGGTCATCGACGGTCGATCCATCCGCGGTTTCGATGACTTGGCATCTCTCTGAAAGACGCAATGCGACGCCTGCTCCTGCGGAGCCCCTCTTCATCAAAACACTCAGTTCTCGCCGCACTGGTTCAATCGTGGCAGGCACAAATCCCAGCCCGCGCAGTTCTTCTAACACGTCGATCCTGAAATGCCAGGGAATCAGAAGCGCATTGGTATCTAATATGGCGATCATTTGGCGAGCGTTCCCGCTCCAATAAGCCGCCATCGCGAGCCGATCCGTCTCGAAATGGCGACTCGAGACCCGATTTCCGCGCAGACTGGCCTCTTGAGGGCTACTTCGACGGCCGAATTCCGCGCGCTAGTGGCGACGCCGACGGTTGTGGCGGTGCCGACGCTTAACATGAGCGGCTCGCTCGTGTGTATCGAATCGACGTTGAGTTCATCGGAGCTCCCGACGACACGATCGAGAAGCTTCACATCCATCGTGAAGGTCTTCCACACGGGTGGCAGCGTTCCCGGCGTCCCGGCAATCTGCCCGACGAGAGAATCGCTCTTTACGAGGGCGGGGTCCAGTTTCGTTCCTACGCCGAGCAGCCCACCTGGCGTCGCAACCTTCAGCTTTTCTTTCTCAGAAACAATGCTCGACACAGTCGTGGTAATGGGAACCCATTCTGTCTTGCCACCAACTTCGACGCTTCTTCCCGGTCGTATTTCCAGTTCGTCCTTAAGCTTGAGCTCTCCCTGATTCAGCGTGCCGCCGATGACACCGCCCAGCAGCTTCGTGATATCGGCCCCGGGCTTATTGACGTCGAAAGATCGTGCGATAAACATTTGCGCGGGCTTAGTCGCGTCGTGCGCCGTGCACGGTATCTCCTTTTCAATAAGTTCGATAAGCAAGTCAATATTCACCGCTTGCTGGGCCGAAATAGGCACAATTGGAGCGTGCTCTGCTACCGTCCCTTTCACAAACTCCTTTATCTGTTCATAATTCAGGAGCAGATCGTCGTGGGAGACAAGGTCAATCTTGTTTTGAACGATTATTACATTTTTAATGCCAATTATATCGAGTGCCATGAGGTGTTCTTTGGTCTGGGGTTGGGGGCACGGTTCGTTCGCCGCGATCACAAGTATTGCGCCGTCCATGATCGCCGCACCCGACAACATAGTTGCCATCAACGTCTCGTGTCCAGGTGCGTCTACGAACGACACAGTGCGCAGCGTTTCTGCCTTCGTGCCGCACGCGCCGCACACTTCTGAGACTGTGTACGCATCGGGCTCGGGACACTGCGGACATTTTCTAAAGGTTATGTTGGCATATCCGAGTCTGATGGAAATACCGCGCTTGATTTCTTCGCTGTGCTGATCTGTCCACACCCCCGAAAGGGCGGATACCAAGGTCGTCTTGCCGTGGTCGACGTGTCCTACCATTCCTATGTTTACGCAAGCTTCCAAGTTTGCTACCTCCGCCTGACGTGCGGTTGTGTTCTCAGTGACGCAGTCAGGTTGTTCATGCTGTCGCCTTCGTTGCGACTCTGTCCAACTAGATATTCTCGTATTCACTCATCTTGAGCTCAAATCGCTTGCTGAAGTTACTGACAGCCTCCTCAAGATCATTTTGCGTNNTAATGCGGGCCGTGATCTTCTCGAATATCTCTTTTCTCATTGCGGCATCTGGAAGTGGAAACGGCACGATCTTGTCAAATCGCCTCCATGCGGCCGAATCGAGAAGGCTTGGGTGATTAGTCGCACCGATCATCAGCACTCCGTCATCGACTAGGCTGATGTCGTCGATACTCTTGAGTAGCATGTTTACGGCTCTTTTTATCGCGCCGTGCTCATCAGAGAGCCGTGTTTTGGCCACATAATCAAACTCATCGATGAACAAGATGCAGGGGTTTAATCGCTTGGCGAGAGCGAATACTTTTCCGATGTTCTTGGACGTCTCGCCAAGATATTGTGAGGTAATCATCGATAGTCGCACCTCCAGAAACGGAAGACCCAACTCTTTTGAAAGCGCTCGAGCGACCGACGTCTTCCCGGTTCCGGGTGGGCCCACAAACAAGAGCTTCCCTATCTCGAAGAGTTCTATCTCCCTCAAATAGTCTCTGTACTGAATTGCCTTGACGACCTTCTCGATTTCGTCTATTTGTTCTTGCGTGAGGACGAGTTTGTCGAGACTCTCACGAACGTCTTCAGGCGCAGAGATTGCGACGAGCTTGAGCATGTCTTCTGCTTCTTCTCCCTCGCCGGCGATCTCGTCTATTAAAGAAAATATCCACTCCCTGTCCATTTCTTTAGGCTTGTTCAGCCGACGCACCTGTTCGTAATCGACGTCCAGCGAGTCATTTCTTGAGTAGTAGAAAGCCAAGGCAGGATTTTGGTTGATCCGAGATAGTGAGTCTTGCGTGGCAAACCACTTGGCAGCCAGGTCGAGTACCGTAAGGTTGATCCGGGCGCCAAATTCCTCGAATACTACAAATGGCAACGTTTTGATCAAACGCCATGCGTGCGGAATCTCGTAGATTCTGTCAACGGCGTTTTCTGAGATGATTATAGGTCTGTCCACTCTTCGTTCCTTGGAGTTCCAATAGTTCTTTCTGATACGGGGGGGCAGGTCATTTTCATCGAGCTGATGAAAATCATTGTAGATATGCGCGGTGAGTACCAGCTCGATGATGTCAAGGACTTGATTTTCGGGATCTTCCATCTAGCATCATCCTGATTTATAAGCGAACTTCATGTGTGTGAAAAGCATATAAAGATTAGGTCGAGGGCAAACGGCCAAAAGGGTCCGAAGGATGTATCAGATCCTGGTTATAACCTCGCTTCCGTCGTTCGTTACAATCAGGGTATCTTCTGCCTGCGAAACGAATCCTCGGTCTTTGAGTACCGGATAAGCGCGAATTATTCCAGCCGTTTCAAGTTGCTTCAAGCCCAAATCGACACGGCCTTGCAACCATCTCTTGGCGAATGGCAGTGTTTTGTAAGCGTCAATATCTTTCAAAATGGCTCGAGCTTCAGGCGATCGCACAGGCTTTGCCTTTATGAGGCTGAAGATCTCCGCCTTGCCTGTTTCGTACACGCGACCATTGCCGGCAGAAGAAAAAGGTTCAATTGCTACAACCTGACCTTCTTTGAGCTTCGCTCCGCTTTGAGTTCGTCGGTTGTGAATCGCGGGCGGCGCGTGTTGTGTGTAACGCTCGAGGCCGTGGCCTGTGAGATTGGCGACCGGGAGGTACCCGTAAGCCGTGATAGTGTCTTCGATGACTTCACTGATTGCTGCCAAATCAACACCCGCACGCACGACTTCAATTGCTCGCTCGAGAGCACTGTTCGAGGCGTCGACCAGCTCTTTATTGTTGCCGAGGTCGATGGTGACCGCGGTGTCGGCAATATAGCCATCTATATGCACGCCAATATCAAGCTTGACGAGATCAGTCCCAAACGTTGACGCATCTGCCTTGGAAGGAGTGGCGTGCGCTGCCTCCTCGTTCACGGATATGTTCGTCGGGAAAGCGACAGCACCGCCTTTTTGCTGAATTAAGGTTTCAATGCTTTCCGCTGCGTCGAGCAATTTTTTTCCGACTTTTATCGTCTTAATGGCGTCTGTGCGAACCTCTGCTAATATACGCCCGGCTTCGCGATATTTCTCTAAGACCTCGGCTTCTGTCACTTAAATCACAAGCTCCTTTTTGGACTGCGTGATACTTCTATTCCCGTTATGAGTAATAACTACTGCGTCTTCGATGCGCACCCCCCCGATATTCGGATAGTAGAGGCCGGGTTCGACGGTGACTACATTACCTTTTTCCAGGATTCCCCCTCGTTTGCTGAGATACGGAAGTTCGTGAACCTCCAACCCCAGTCCGTGTCCTGTCGAGTGAATGAACCCAATGCCTTTTTCGAGGTCAGTGTGAAAGCCGCTCTCTTCGAAGTGATCTGCGACCGCCAAGTGGACTTCTGCTCCGCTGATGCCCGGTTGGATCCTCTGAACGGCGAGTTCTTGCGCTTCCTGAACTGCGGTGAACATCTCAGCGAGTTCACGAGGAGCGTCACCTCGTAACACTGTCCGGGACATATCGGCGTGGTATTGCGATTCTATCGATTGAGGAAAAATATCGAGGACTATCGCAGAATGGGCTTTGATGGGCCCTGAACCGGTAAGATGAGGTAACGCAGAGTCATAGCCGCTCGAAGCGATCACGTCTTTTGAGGTACACGCGTCATTGATGAGTGAACAGCCGATTGTGGCCTTTAGCCGCTCCGACGTAAGCACCTGCCCATCATAACGCAGCGTATCACCGATGATTTCGCTGCGCCGCAAGATGGCTAGGGCTGAATCGAATGCTCTTTCGCAAGCACGTTGTACGGTCGTCATGAGTTCCAGCTCGCGCGCTGTTTTAATGGCGCGCAAGCGTTCAATCAAACCAGATATGGGGCGTAACTCGTAACCGTCGCTCCGAAGCGCGTCAGCTAAAATGATCGGAAAAGCTGCGTCAACGCCTAAGCGCTTAATGTGGTACTCTTCTAGCACTGAGACAAATAAATCAATTGTCGCTCGGTCGCCTTCCATTACGTGCGAATCTCTTCGGAACTCTTCTTGCGAGCGCACCCGATCAGCTGTCGAAGATCGAATCGCCCTCGCACTCTCCATACTCGATACGACGAGCAGCGACTGCCCGCCGGCGCGCAAAAACAAGAACGGATCATCTGCCAGAAAATCAGTCAAATAGTAGAGATTCGCGTCTTGGGACGAGGCCGCATACAGTATATAGCCGTCGAGTTGCAGCTCGGTTATTTTTCGATCGAGCGTTTCGATATTCATCGGGTTCGGTTTTGTTTTATCTGGAAAAAAGTCTTTGCCACTTCGCGTCGGGTTTTTTTTCCGCTAGGGATACGAAACCATTTTTGCTGGAAGCTTAAATCGAGTGCAGCGAATCGACAATCTCGAGAGATATGTGGGGCTATGGATCTTGATAGGCTAGAGACTGCGTCAGTAAGGCCGAGCTAAAAAGGCTCTTACGGTTGTTCGCGTTTTGCATATGGCGCACCGTCCCTCCATTGGCTCGGCCTCTCCCAATACATCAGCGTCACTCAGCTCTTGCAGCCGGTGGCCACAGGACTCGGACCCGCACCACGAAATCTGAAAAAAGCCTTTCTTGTCTTTTGCTTGTTCGGGAGTTTCTATCGCGACAGTGTGCATGCGCAGGACCGCTTGTGCTCTTTTAGCCATGGTAGTGAGCACCTCAGTCATCACTTCAGCAACTCGCGCTTGCAGTTTAGAACGCTCTACTACCTCTTTATTTCCAGTATCCCGCCGCACGAGCGTTACGGCGCTTTTTGAAATGTCTCTGGGGCCGATCTCTATGCGCACGGGAACCCCCTGCTTTTCCCACTTATAGAACTTGGCGCCCGGCCGGGCATCAGCCGTGTCAAGAACGATGCGATAGTGCGACAACTCGTGTTTGAGTTCGTTACACGCTTTCAACACCGCTTCGGAATCGGCTTGAGCAGTGAAAATGGGGATAATAACAATTTGAGTAGGGGCTATCTCGGGCGGTAGCACCAGACCTTTGTCGTCGCCGTGAACTGAAATGACAGCAGCAATGCAGCGCTCCGAAATTCCGTAGCACGTCTGATTGACAAACTGCTGGTTGCCGGAGCGATCTTCGTACGTGATATCGAACGTCTTTGCGAAGTTTGTGCTTAGATGATGAATCGTTCCGATTTGTAAGCTCTTCCCATCGGGCATTAGCGTGTCGAACGCGATCGTGTAGTCGGCTCCGGGAAATCTGTCCCACGGCGGTCGACGCAAGACGACGTAGGGGATACCTAACCTGTCGTAGAACTCCTTGTACAGCGCCACGGCAGTTTCGGTTTGTTTCTTAGCGTCCTCCCAAGAGGTGTGGGCGGTGTGAGCCTCTTTGAAGCTTGTTATCTCTCGCAGGCGGATCAGCGGTCGGGTATGTTTCGTTTCGTACCTGAAAGTGTTGACGATCTGGTAGATCTTTAGCGGAAGATCTGCGTGCGAGCGTATCCAAATGCTAAACATCGGATAAATTGCGGTCTCTGAAGTCGGCCGCAGAGCAAGCGGCACATCGAGTTCTGTGAAACCGCCTCGGGTCACCCAGAAGACTTCCTCCTCAAATCCTTTGATGTGTTCCGATTCTTTAAGGAGCTCATTTTCAGGTATGAGGAGAGGGAAATAAGTTTCCTCGTGCTCTCGATCGAGAAGCGACCGGAGTATGTCGTAAGTCAGTTTCCGCAAGGTGAAGCCGAAGGGAAACCATACATACAACCCTTTGATCGGGTATCGCACGTCCATGATTTCCGCATCGACCAGCAACTCATTGTACCACTCGCTGAAATTATCGCTCTTCACTCTACCACTCCGATGCGGTTACGCGCGAATGTGAACGTGGCCTCTTCCCAAAAGATGTCATACCCCGAGGGTCATCCGTAACGTGTCCCTGATTGCAGGCGCTAGGCCAACCGTGAGAATAGCAAGCTTCACCAGGCCAGTTAAATTTATTGATTCGCCCTTCAAATATTCATCTATTATGAACAGCACCGGAATCGTTACGATGACCTTGAGCGGGTACATAATGAATGCCGTGCCGGTGGCTTCAATAAGGAAGTTCGGAAGCACGTGTTTCTCTGCATACGGGAGGAGCGTGAGGCCGAACGACGTGGCTGTGGCGTCGAGCAGCTGTCCGTCGAGTACGTACGCGTTGACGCGATCCTTTAGAAGCGCGATGTTAAAAAGGCGCCCAATCACGAAGACCAAGAAACTCAGGGCCGCGCCAACTGACAATATGATCGCCAATATGGTCCAGTCAAACGATTTTGCCGTCGTGAAAAGGAGCCAGAGGTTCAGAATGCTCCATGCCACTCCGCCGAGCGCAAAGGGCCAGTAATACTTGATGCGCGAAACGCGCTCTAATCCTACAGATAATATCAGGATCGCCACGCACACAAAAAAGATGAAGAAATAGATTAGGGGGGTGATCAAGAGATACTTCAGTGGCGCGGCAACGAGGCCTGCATCTTCAACCACGCGCAGGGAACCCCCCACAAAGATATAAGGGGATACCGCAGCTATAAAAACCCCATCAACGGTTAGATCTAACTTGTCGAGAAGCTTAACGACTCCAAATAGGCTTAGCCCGAGAAGGATCGCCCACGTTATCGTGTTGTATATATTATATCCACTGTCGTTTATGATGGGGTTTATATAGTAATGGTAGATAAAATTGACAAGATTGCCTATATCGAACAAGTGATCACCGATGAAACGATGGATGCTGCTCCCTAGAATTGTAGTGATGGAACAAGATGCTATACGCGATACTGCCGATGTCCTTAGAGAACTTAAACTTGACGGGAGCGGGTTAATAGTCTGCGGACAGCATACGTGTTCGTTCGGGCAGCAATTAGCGGGCATCTTGGGGAACGAATATCCAGCCGAGGTGCTCATCGTCGGTTCGGCCTCGATGGACGAAGTCGAGCGGGTCGCAAGTCGCGCTTTGGACAAGAACTTCGTAGTGGCAGTCGGCGGCGGCAGGACCATTGACATCGCCAAGATTGCGTCGGTCAGCGCGAATTTGCCGTTTATCAGCGTGCCCACAGCAGCAAGTCACGACGGAATCGCTTCGATGCGGGCTTCTATACGTTTTAAGGAGGGCCCCCAATCTATCGAAGCTCAAACCCCTCTTGCAGTTATCGCAGACACGAGAATTATAGCTCAGGCGCCACATAGGCTGCTCGCCGCCGGTTGCGGCGACATAATATCCAATTATACGGCGGTGAAGGACTGGGAACTCGCGAGGAAACTGCGAGGTGAAGAGTTTAGTGAGTATGCTGCAGCGCTGTCGCTCATGTCGACCGAGATCATACTCAACGCGGCTACGCAAATTAAGCCGAATTTGGAGGACTCTGTCAGACTCGTAGTGAAAGCATTGGTTTCGAGCAGCGTGGCGATGAGTATTGCCGGGTCGTCCCGGCCGGCTTCAGGCAGCGAGCATAAGTTCAGTCACGCGCTTGACGTCAAAGCCCCCAAACCGGCTTTGCACGGCGAGCAGTGCGGTGTTGGAACCATTATGATGGCTTATCTGCACGGTGGTGACTGGCAACGAATTCGACAATCGCTCCAGAGCATTGGCGCGCCTGTCGATGCTCGAGGTTTGGGCATCAAGGATCAGTACATCGTTGAAGCGTTGCTTTACGCAAAGAACGTGCGACCTGAACGTTACACTATCCTTGGGGAAGGGCTCACGAGAAAAGCCGCTGAAGAGTTGGCGAAGGTCACCCGGGTAATCGAGTAGGCCGCATTCATATGTTTATAACAAGACAGCGTAACCTACTGGTAGCAGAGTTCCGCATCAGTAGATTACAGGTACAGGATTGATAGTATGCCAAAAGGAAACGCTAGCATAACGCTAATCGGCGTGGGCTTGGCCAAGGCCGGCGTAGAGTTCGTATTCAACGGACCGACAAATGAATGCGAGACGTGCAAACTTAAGAACACGTGCCTGAATCTAGACATTGCGCGCCGTTATAGGATAGTCGGCGTGCGTGGTAATATGAAGCACGACTGCGCACTGCACGATATTGGAGTCAAAGCGGTCGAAGTGGTCGAAAGTCCAAGTATAGCAGCAATCGACTCTAAAAGCGCGTTTGTGGGCTCGAGAATCTTGTACAAGCAGAACGACTGCGAGGTCCGTGACTGTAAGATCTACGAACTGTGCCATCCGAACGGGCTCAGGCGCGATGACAAGTACGTGATTTCTTCAGTACTGGGCGACACACCAGATGCGTGCCCTGAGGGAAAATCACTGAAACTGGTTGAGCTCAGGCGCTAAGGCGGATAACTTTTTGAAGTGACATAATCCTGCTCAGACTCGCAGTGAGCTTCTTGACCCACTCACTCGTATGCAGCAGGCAACGTTTCGTTGATGCTACTCGAGACTGATAAAAAAGCGTCGGTTCTTGTTACGAAGCTATTCTATGGAGATGCCTCTCGCGCTTTAGTCCTGCGAGTGCGCTT
>PMIN01000180.1:0-3427 GCA_003158275.1 Methanobacteriota archaeon | reverse complement strand
CGGCAGCTGCAACGGTTTCTTCACCGACCGGTTCGGATCGCTTATGGACTTCCAAGTAATCGACTTCGTCCGCGCCAGCAAATTGAATGATTTTTTCAGCCAGAAGCTTCTTGTAATACTGGACCTGTTGGTTGAATCCTAATTCGTAAGGCATTTCAACAGTCACTCTGTGCTCAGCGATCGATACGTCAAAGTCCTTGTTCAGGTAGTACTTGAACAACCCCTTGACTTTTTCGACACTATCGAGCATGATGGCCTCAATCTTATACGCATAGTTGACGGTCCTGCCTGCGTACGGCGAATTGAAATCCACGCGCACGCGTCCTCCAATTACGCTCTCGACGGTTCCTGTCTTGTTATCGAGTGTAACACGCATTCCAGGTGCCGGTCTCTTCTCGAATCTACGCGTTGGGACGACCTCAATTAGTTCAGGAATTCGCTGTCCAAAAGCGTCTTGTGGTGCAATTTTGATCTGCCCTTCGTAGCCAGCCTGTTTTCCGATCAAATCTTCGTCAAGCCCTTTAACTACCATGTTTTCTCCGACCACGATAGTTATAGGTGCGTAACTAACGCCCTCTGCCAATAGCCCATTTTCCTTGGCGACATCTTCCTCTGTGGTATCAAAAACATCGCCGTTGTCTAATCGCCCGGTATAGGACAAGCTGATGAAATCGCCCCGTTCAACGCTCATAGGGGATACTAGCGTTTCATATTTAAAACCCTTATCTCTGGCAGGACAGAGTTCCGCGATGAAGCTGCTCTCTCCGTCGAAGTCTTCAAGGCCGTTTTCAAGCTGACTTTATCTATGTTAGCGAATCGATAACAATATACCCTGTCACATCTGCGCACCGGTTTCCCATCAGCTTGGTATGCTTGGTCGATTCGATGTTGCGGGAAGAATGCTTAAAAGGGCACAGCGGCCGACACGGCGTGAAAAAAAAGGTCGTGGGCAGCACGAGGTAGCAGTCTATAACCCCACCGAACCACGTCTGAGGTTAAGAAGTTGGTTATTCGCAGATTTATGCTTTCCAAAAAAGGGGCAGCCATGTTCGCGTGACTCCTTCAGCGCCGTGGCCGGGTGAGGCGAGGTTTCTTCGTTGAGGTTGGCAAGTAGTAAGCATGGGGGCAATTCTGGCTGATTGCATTTTGCCGGTTGCGGAAGTCTTAGCATAAAAATGCGAATCGCCTTGGGCTGCTGTTTGATGAGCGAAACAGTCGCATCCTTTAAGCAAACAGCTTACGACTGAATCAGCGTGACGATTGCGCTCTCTCCCGGACGAATTTCGATAACGGCACCAAAGCCCCGTGCAGCCATTCCAGGATTCACGATCGTGGTTTTGCCCGAGACAAGAGCGCCTCGCTGCTCGTGTATGTGTCCGCAGGCCAGTACGTCGACAATCCCCACGGCGTGGAGAATTGCCTCACTTCCGACGTGCTTCGAGTCGACCGCGTCTAAGAATCCCTTGGGAGGGGTGTGTGAAAGCAAAACCGTGGTATCCCCTACGTCGTTCAAGAGTCTAGCAGCGTAACTCTGTAATTCCGCCTCGCTGAGTTCAAATGGAGTGTTAAATGGCGTTGGATTTGATCCGCCGATGCCGAGGAATCTGATATCATCGTAGTCAAAACTCTTTAGATGTAGGTTGACCGCGGAAGATTCCTCAATCGTTTCAACGATCGTAGGGAGGTCACAGTTCCCCGGTACCATGAGTGTTGGCACGTCTTCCCCGATGAGCGAAAGCAGCTCTTGGACGAGGGCATTGGGTCCGAAATCTGTAATATCTCCTATTACGCAAACGGCGTCGACGTCTCCCGCCTTAAACAACAGTTGGGCGATATGAGAATAGACCCCGTGTGCATCCGAAAGGGCTAAAAACTTCATAAGCACTCACAGACCTTGCAAGTACGTATTATGGCCTCTGTTTTAAATTGTTTGTCTTTTTGTGTCGCAAACGTGGAGGCTCCCACCGTCCGGAAACCTTGCCGTCGCGCGCGAGCTTGCCAAGTCTTTTTCTTACCTCACTTGACACTGGCGCGGGCTCCTCGTCTTCGTACGGCGTCCCTGGCAAAGGAGTGAAGTAGTGAGCACGTGCTCGTCCGCCCGTCGCGACGATTGAGTCAACAAGCTCGAGGCTCTGCAGCTGATCTGCCGCGACCTCGGTCGGAAGTCCGAAGATAAAATCCACAACTGGAGTGACGCTGTGGGCGCGGCATATTTCAAGCGCTACTTCAACGTCGTGACGGGAGTGTCCTCGGTGTGCTTCGCTTAGTACAGCATCGCTTCCCGACTGCGCTCCGATGTGGATTGAAGTATTTGCGCAGTGCTCCTTGAGGATCTCAAGAAGCTCATCTGTAACAAATTCTGGCCGCACTTCGGATGGGAAAGTGCCAAAATACACCCGGCCACGCAGCGACGCGAGGAGCTCGTTGACGCGGTGGAGAGCCGTGTGACGCCCATCGGATCCGTACGCAAACGCGTTAGGCGAGATAAATCTGATGTCTGAAAGATAATTGCTGTGAAAAACGATAGGCGCCGCGCTGCGATGCCGCATTTTCGTGCCGAATAAGCGCGGTGTTTGACAGTACTTGCAGTTGTATGGACAGCCACGGCTAATCTCGATAGGGGCGCGCAAGTTCTCGATGAAGGGCGGATAAGCGTCGAGATCTACGTGAGGCCTTGGGTCGGTTTTGCGGATTCCGTCGGGGTTTCTGAACGCAATGCCTCGCACCTCGTCCACGTCGCCACAGCCTCTTAGCGCAAGGATTAGCTCAGGGAGCGTTTCCTCGCCCTCACCGATCACGACGAAGTCAAAGTGCTCCAGTGCTTCGGCCGCTCTCGCTGAAGGATGAGGGCCGCCGGCGATGAATATCGACCGAGTGCGNNTTGATGAAAACTTTACCTCAATGCCCTGCGAGAGGAGTATCGCTTGGATGGCTGCCAAGCTAAACATATTCTTCTTGTCAAAGCGTATAGTTACGCTTGAAACGGGATTGGGGTGAAACAAGCTATGCATAGGCCGAAAGCTATGATTCCTAAGACCACGCGCTTAGCGTCGAGCCTTTTCATATCGTTGATCGGCTGCGGATGTCCCCCGGCTGCGAACAACAGCGCGAAGAACCCCCAAAATAGGAGCATTTCTCCGTTTAAACGAGTAGTAAATGCCGCCGGTCATAAGGATGAGCGGAACCGCCGCCGAGATGTACGCCGTCTTCTCTCCGGACAGGGCCCTGGCGATGTGCCCGCCGTCGAGCTGTCCTACTGGGAGGAGGTTTAAACTGGTTATGAGCATGCCCACCCATCCCGCAAACGCGATTGGATGCAAGCTTGTAGAGGCGGCGGGAACAACTTTTTCGATCAACGCAAAGAGAATCGGGACGCCCAGCCCCACTGTAGGCATCAGCGCGGAACCCGGGGTGATAGGGGGGAGCA
>PMIN01000229.1 GCA_003158275.1 Methanobacteriota archaeon | reverse complement strand
TAAATACCTTGATGCTTGGTGTGCGCGTTCGATGGGGACACATCAAGCAAACATTTTAATATTAACGTTTTCATAATAATATATACAAGTCTTTTGGGATGCTTCTGCGAAGCGCCCAGCCGCTTTTTTTTGGTTTCTGAACAAACGAGCGGGACCACGCGGACCCCATCACAAAGCAGTGTAAAGCGTTTGCTGCAATTTTAGCAGGTCGATAAAATGACCGAAGAGAGTAATAAAAGCGTGACACATAAAAGAACCTTGAGAGCGATAAGGGTATTCTGAACTCGTCCACGGTCGATTCTATGGAGACAGAATTGCCTGAGAGGTGCGGATAATCCCTTTTATCAATAATGAAACCGGCAACCTTTCAAATAAATGGAAAAACTAAGTGGTTAAGGATGAAGGTGGCTCACGCTATCACAATTGAACTTTATTTATACATTCACAACGCACGTAGCGGTGTTGACTATGTCTGAGGAAATAAGAATTGCAGATGTCGCAGGTCGCAAAGTCCAGTGGGACCCATCACAGATGCGCAAAATCCAGGAACACCCCTGCTTTTCCGAAAAAGCGTGTCACTCATTCGGGCGGTGTCATGTTCCGGTAGCACCCAAATGCAACATCCAATGCAACTACTGTATTCGTGACTTTGACTGTGTGAACGAGAGCCGCCCCGGCGTAACAACAAAAGTACTCAATCCTGATGACGCTATGGAATTGGTTAAGAAAGCACTTGACGAATATGGGTACATTAAGGTTATAGGGATCGCCGGGCCGGGTGAGCCGCTCGCAAATGAAGAGACCTTTGAAACGCTTCGCCGCCTTAACGAGCAGTACCCCAATGTTATCAAGTGCATCAGTACCAACGGACTGTTGCTCCCAGATAAGATCGACCTGCTCCAGAAATATGATGTGGGTAATATCACCGTCACCCTTAACGCCATTGACCCGGAGATCGGCGCAAAGATCTACCAGTTTGTGAATTACGAGGGCAAATACTATACGGGGGTCGAAGGTGCGAAAATTCTCCTCTCCCACCAGTTAAAAGGCATCGAAGAGGCGGTAAAGCGGCACATGATCGTCAAAATTAATACGGTCTATATTCCAGGCATCAACGACAAACAAATTCCGGAGATTGCGAAAAAGGTAGGCGAAATGGGTGTGTATACATTCAACGTTATCCCCCTTATTGCACAATACAAGTTTGCCGATATTACGCCGCCTACAATGGAGATGAAGCGTAAAATGCAGGATGAATGTGCGAAATATATAAAACAGATGCGCCATTGCCAGCGGTGCCGGGCAGATGCAATCGGAAAACTTGGAGAGGATATTCAGTCCTGCCTATACGAAATACAGTGATATTTTTTTGAAAATTACAGCACAAGTATCCCGTTTTGAGACGAAGAAAAAATTTCCGGAGCGCCAGCGACATTTTTTTGTTGCGATAGAAAGTCGCTTCTCTCGAACGGTTGTTCGCAGTTGTAGATTCGAAATGCAGTTTTTTAATGTACTGTGAGCTTCCACGAACGCTGCGCTCTTCTTTTCTTACGGCACTAAGGATTAAACCCGCTATTAGTTTCACGAGGCTGGTTAGGCATGTAGCGCGATCGCTATCTTGTTAGTGCAATGACTTACTGAGTAGATTGCGAGCGCTAAAATGCCCGCTACGCTTTTGCTGATAAGCCCGCCGACGTGCAAAAAAACTCGATGACGCCCGGGCGACGGCGAACAAGTACTTGGCCGAGTTTAGGGTGTGCAAGCAATGCACCGCTGACGCCAGAGGGATTCCAGGACGTGAGCGAGGGTATCAAGGCCTTGTTCGATGCCCCGGTGGCGGATAGTAACGAAATAGGGATCCGTACCAGTTTCTTCTTTGAAGTGGCCGAGTAGAGCTTTTTTTGCTGGAAAAGTTAATCACCCCGCGCGCCATTTGGGTGAACGGTGTCATCCATGTTTGGTCAAATAGATCTAAATGCTATCGTTGACGTCGCGATTTTTATCGTCGTGGTCATCGCTATTTATCTCCTCACTGGCCTTCGCGTGATCTACCAATACGAAAGAGGGGTGAAATTCACATTCGGATCGTTCAAAGCCGTTTACGCCCCAGGATTGCGCTACGTGTTCCCAGCGTTTCAATCGCTCAAGAAAGTAGACTTACGCGTGAACACCCTAGACATTCCGCGGCAGGAGGTCATTACGAAAGACAATGTCTCGTGCAAGATCAACGCGGTGATCTTCTACAAAGTCGTTGAGGCAGAAAAGGCGGTCATCGAGATAAGCAACTACGGGTACGCGATAAACCAACTCGCACAGTCGAGTCTGCGGAACGTCGTAGGAACCGCTGANNCGTGGGGCATTCACGTGTTATCGGTCGAGCTGAAGGACGTCGAGCTCGCCGAGGATATGAAGCGATCGATGGCCGCCCAAGCTGAAGCAGAACGCGACAGGCGCGCGCGCATCACGCTTGCAGAAGGTGAAGCGATGGCAGCGGATCGGCTATTAGAAGCAGCTCGGACGATCGAGAAGTCACCTGCCGCTTTGCAGCTTCGGCTCTTTCAGACCATGGTCCGAATCGGTGAGGAGAACAACACCGTCATCGTGCTTCCCGTCCCCATGGAGATCCTGAACTTGTTTGGAAAGCAAACGAAAGACTGACGATGAATGAGTGAGTCTAACGCCATAGGACACGTTTTGTTTGCACGTTTCCTCGACCAGCACCGGAAAAGCGGCTAATGCCGCTTATTCCCCATTTCAGAGCTTTCAAGCTGAAAAGACGTTAAAAAGGGTCTAAAAAATGCTCTTTTTAAAAAAAAGAGGCGGGCAGCTTTGCTTTTTGCGAATAGAAAACTATTAATTGGGGAATCTGCGCTTATTTACTGTTATGAGATCAAGAGTCGCCATCCTCATTGCTGCGGCGATAATCGCAAGTGTTCTAGCCGCCGGCTGCACGTCCAGCACGCAGAATACCTCGCAATCTGCTAGCAGCACAACCCACGATCCAGTGCTCCAGGCCNNCGGGACGAATGAAAGCCTCACGTATACAGCACAGTACACGAAGTTCGCCTCGGTATCTGATGCAAGCAATTATGTCAACTCCATTAATCAAGGATACAACGCTACAACAGCTGCCGAACTGATAGGTTTCCCGGCTCTAACAACTGCAAGCTCCGCTAATACGCATCAGAGCTATCTAAGTGTTACAAACAGCCTGCCCAGCACGAGCTCGTATATAAAAATGCAGGGCGACCAGCCAACGTCTCCTGCCAGTTACATAATCCAAGTTAGCGAGGTCGTGATAACGTTTAACGCGACACTACAGCAAGCCAGCTAAACTCTGAAGAAGAAGATTTTCTCACGCGGCAGCAAAACAACTCAGCGTCTAAGTTAGACCTAGTGCTCAGCGCAATGTGCCGGCAAGACCTATTGCGAGAGTCGTTTTAACGCATCGTTCGACTGGGGCGCAACGACTCGCATCAAGTCGTCGACCAGCAGTAGTGCGAGGTTACTTATTGCCTCATCTGGATAACGCAGATCCAAGCGAGGATCGCGTCGGACTAACTGTTTTATCTCTTCAAAGAGGAACCTGTGCGCTTTGCTTAATTCTTCTGGGGGCACGTCCTGTTGGCTTAGACCGGTGTATATGTTTTCGAACTGGTCCGTGAATCGCTGAGCAAGCTGCATTGCAGCATCTGCTGACACGAAATCCAGATGCTGCTCGAATATACGGATGATTGCCGTTTCCATTTTTTGCGCTTCGGAGGCGGACCCGCCAAGGAGGTTGATCAGCAAGTATGGTTGTTGTGGCAAATAGCATCTTTAGCAACGATAGGTAATAAGACCAACGACTTGGACGCTTTGGGGTCGTACTAACGACGTGGGAGGCACCAGCTGGCCATTCGTACGGCGCAAACTCTCTTTTGGCAAGGATCGTCGCGCGATAGAGCGTTGCGCTAGCTCCCGCGCACCAGTACGCTCGCAGCGCAAATTGTCGCACAGGCCGCGATCTACGTCGCTTCACTGTTCATTATTCTGTCTGGCGTCATATTCTGGCTCTTTTTTAAGCGAAATTATTGAAGTACTAGCGAGTGTTGTACCTAGTGTTCCTTCTTTGCCACGCGTAGCGGGGCAACGCTTGGTGAGTATCTGGCACGATGATCAGGAAAGGGTGATGAAATGGGAAACCGCGACACGACGAGAAAAGAACGCTTCATCGCAGACTCGTACGAGCCGTTAAACATATTGGCGGTGAGTCAAGGCGATGAGTGCGTCGTACTGTCTGCTCAGGATTTTGAGAAACTACTCGCTTGTAGGGATATCGTACTGTTGGCATTGCATAGCAAAAATGACGTCCCATACAGTCTTGTGAAGAACGTGCTCTCAAGCTACGGCTGACGCGGTCTGTCTCAACGAGGGAAACGCGTTTCTATGAATCTGCACGTAGCCACACCAAAACGCCGGCACAAATAGGTATCTTTAAGTCTGTGTGTGGACCAACAACTGTCGGAACACTCAGAATAGACTGGCCTTGCTCTATTCTGTGAACCGATTTACCTCTGCGAGCGCGTATGGATAACGGAAAGTTCTGCAAGAACTGTGGCGGCAGGAATCAACCGTACGCCGCATTTTGCGCAGATTGCGGCGAGTCGTTCATTGCCCCTCCAACGTCACCGCCCAAGACGTCTTCCGCAGCTCCGCCGGAAGAGCCTTCACGCGATGAGGAGCGGGGCCAGTACGTGGGATTGAGTGGTGCATCTCCCCCACCTCCGCCGGAAGAGCCTTTGAGCGGTGAACAATCGTACCCCTCTCCAGCTGAGGGGCCCTCCCGGCGGCGGTTTAAGAAGCGATATATCCTTTACGGCGTGCTAATCCTTCTATTGTTATCTACCGTGGCGGGCGCGATATCTGCGTCTCAACAAACGGCGAACAGATCCGCAGCTTCGCCGACTATTCAAGCGTCGGTCGGTGTGACGACGCCGACACCGCAAGCATCAGCCTCTGTGGCGGCGACGGTGATGCCAAGTACATCACCAACACCACAGCCAACGACGTCAAACCTGCCCGATTACGCGAGCAGATTGAATACTGCTGGTCTGGGTGCCGGACTCATCACGGTTTCACCATTTGAGCACGTTACGGCGAATGGTAAGCAAGCCTACGTGGGTACGCTTATGGAGAACAGAAAGACATATAACGCACAAGTTTACCCTGTGAACTCTTATTCAGACGCGCTTGCCTTCAAGAATCAATTGATAAGCGCGTACAAATCGCAAGGTTACACCGCGTACTCCCCTGGAACCGTTGGAAATTCCAGTCTTGATTTGTGGTACGGTCTTTCAGGAAATACGCTTGTCGGCGTTTCAGCAATGCCAACCTCGCAAATTGGCACACCGATAACCTTGGTGATGACTACAACAATTTAGAGATAAATCGTTTTGCCACCGTGTCGAAGAGCAACGAAATCAAATCAGCCGATCTTAAGAACGTCCGCACTGAAGTTCTAAGCGCCTTTTTTTCGACGCTTTACTTACA
>PMIN01000035.1 GCA_003158275.1 Methanobacteriota archaeon | reverse complement strand
TATCAGTTTTAACGGGAGGCTTGACGGAATCCCTGCCCCCCAGGGGGACACACGCATTGCGCAGGTAGGTGAACGCCTCGATATGTTCTTCGGATCTCTCCAGAGACCAAACGTCCGCGCGTGCGTCATCAAGCCGTGAGTAGAAATCTGCAATGGCAAGCGGAACAACCCCGGGCCCGGTTCCGATGTCAAGGATATTCATACTTTTTTTCAGCAGCCCATCGCGTGCGAGCATCATGAGCAGGTACTCTGTCTGCATAAAATAGACAGGGAAGTGGTAGGAGAGATATCCGAGTACACTATAACCTTTGGTGTACTGTAATGACCGTTTCTGTGCGGGTTTCCAATAATCGTCTTTCTGGGCCACAATTGCCCGGCGGAGCCTTTCGATGATGACCGGATGATTCCATTCTCTTCCTACCTTTTTTGTAATGTACTGTTCAATACTCTGCGCAAGGACGTGAGGGATGCTTCTTTCAGTAAAAAATGCATCCTGCCGTTTACTCTCCTCCTGGTTCAGAAGGTATGGCTGTGCCGGGGGAATCCGGGAAATCTCAAAATCCCCTTCGATTTTTTTTGCCATGAGTTGCCGGTTACTTGGTGATGAGCGATATTATAGGCGTTGTGCTAGGGCCGTTACTTTAGTGAGCTATTACAAAAACTTGTAGCAGAAAGGACTAGAGGTGCGCCACCCTATTATAACGTCTGCAATGCCTACAAAACTCAACGCCCTCGCACGCGTATCCCATCATCCGCCTCCCACGGACTACAAGGCTCTCGCAGGAAAAAAAGCGCCGCCGTATTAGCTACTTAGAGGTACTATGCGAGGTTATTTACCATCATACTTCATCTCTCGTGAGTTTAGCGATCTAGATTGAGCAATTCATGCGCATTCAAATCTGCGGACTTAGTCGTACAGATGTTGCTAAGGGCGCGGTGCTGCTCCTTAAAATCTGGACACACGGATGCCAGTTTAGCCCAGAACCTCTTCGAGTGGTTGAATTCGAATAGGTGGGTTAACTCATGAATCATGACATAGTCCGCCAGTCTGTCTGGTAGCGCGATCAATTGCCAAGTGAAGATTAAATCGCCGTCCTTTGTACAGTAGCCCCATCGCTTTGTATTTTTGACGGACACGTTCCCTAAGCTAAGACCAAACCGCGTTGCGTAAACGGGTAATTTGCTTGTTAGAAGCTCTGAGGTTGCTTTTCTCATCCATTCTTTCAATAACGAGAGCGGCTCTTTCGTTCCGTTCACGTGTATAATGATTTTATCGTTCTTTATCTCGATCTCGTTTCCCTCTTTGCTGGGTGAGACTGTAATTATCGCAAGATACCGCCCCTTATGCATGATAGAACCGGCATCAAAAACACACCGTCTGCTCGATAATTCGTCGTATTTTCGTTCGATCCACGCCTGCTTCTTCTTCAGCACGCTCTGTGCATCTACTCGAGCATCTGGGAGAATAACGACTTCCAGCTGAAGATCCTGCGTAAATCTGAGGTGAACATACTTGGAACTCTTGCCAAGTTTCACATGGTAAGGAACCTCTATATCTCCCACTTTCACAGTCTCCACAGTACTCACCTACGGATTGTATCTAACGATGAAATTCATCAATTCTTCGCTCAACGAGTTAAGCTGTTTCATATCAAGGTCGCCTGCAAACTTCTGGAAGCACGTGTCAAACAGCATTTGCTCTACCTCCGTCCCCATCTTTACACGATTAATATCTAAATGCGGCGAACAAGGAATCTCGTCACTTTAACCTTCACTCTTCACGATAACCGCCTTCCCAGATCTCAAGCACAGAAATCGCAAGCTTTTCTGCATCGAAAGTGATAATGCCTAAATCCATAAGGTTTGTCAAAAGTTGTGGCAGCTACAAGACTGGCGACGACTTGAAACTCGATAGCGCGGACGCGGCGACATTCGTTGTAGCAGGGTACGCTGTATATCGTGAAGATGATCGTGAAGGTGAATGACTGCAGATACGAGCGTCTTTTGAGGAATTGGAGGGCGTCAAAGCTTCTTTTTGCCTTATTCTTCTTCTAAGTAATTGAGAAACCGATTAACAGCAACTTTTAAGCTGTTCGTAAATGCCATACCATTAGACTTTCGAACGAACGACCTTTGCTCACTATTCTGAGCCGCTCGTATGGGGGGCAGTTCGTCGAAACGATGAACTCGCTAAGGTAATGAGTATGACATTTACGGAGATTATGATCCTAGACGTTGATTGTGCTCACGCCGACGAGTCTTTGCGCTCAAGGAATGATGTAAGAGTCTCGTATATTTTGTCTAACACACCACCCGAAGAATGGAAGGATTACTTCGAAGAACAAGCCCCTGCAAGTGCCAACGCAAAGATTGTCGGCCATAAAGTCCGCTATGAATGCCCGAAAGACAAAGTGGCGATACAAAGGGACGGAGCATGCTGGAAGATAGTGGCAAGCTTGGCCGAAGATGCAAACCGATACTATCTCGAGAACGAATTGAGGCGAGAGCAAGATCGACAAAAAAAGAACGTCAAGAAGAACAACAACCAAGAGAATTTGAGATAGAATGGGATCGCTATATGGGCCGAGACTGAGTTCCCACGGTATCAAAGAGCTATATGATGAGACGCCGTCATTGAGGGGTTGTTCCTCAAAATAGGTAATTTCGTTAGGCACGTCTGACGCTTCTACTATCTTTTCTGCTAAAGCGAGTTCTGTCTGGAGAAATAATCGTTTGCGACGTGCTTAGTTACAAACCAAATCATAACAATGAAGAGCATAGCTTTTTATCGCGTGCAACGAAATTGATTCCAACAATCGCTGCGTGCGTGATCGTGATGCTCCGAGGATCGCGCAAGGAGGATGGCCGATGATCAGCAAGGAAGTGATGCTCAAGGACCACCGGATGATCGTCGATCTAAACTGTCCAATGGCGCGGTTCCCGGATAACCCCGTGCTTACGGCCAAGGAAGTGAACCAGGTGTGGCAGGAACCGAGCCTCCAGGTCACGACCGTCCACAACGCCGGCATCGCGCTGCACGGTGGCGACACGGTCATGCTGTTCCGGTCTCATCTTCGTTGCGGCTTGAGCGTGCTCGGGGTCGCCCGCAGCAGCAAC
>PMIN01000008.1 GCA_003158275.1 Methanobacteriota archaeon | reverse complement strand
GGTCGAACCCCAGAGGAATAAACACGGGCCAAAGATGGAGAGCCCTTTCTTCAGGAGCGTAACGGTAAGAGTACGCATGCGGATCGCGTTCTCTTCATCCGCAGGTTCGACAATCAGGATCGAACCATCGGGAGCGAGCCGTTCAGAGAGCTGTGTGACAATATCAGCTTGGACATAGGTAGTGGGATCAACGAGCTCATTGAGGACATTGGAGAAGATTAACAGATCGAACGTATCCGGAAGTGCAACGCGGTCAATAGTCCTGATATCAGTTTTAAAGGGACGCTTGACGGAAACCCTGCCCCCGGAGGGGACATATGCATTGCGCAGATAGGTGAACGCCTCGATATGTTCTTCGGATCTCTCCAGAGACCAAACGGTCGCGCGTGCGTCATCAAGCCGTGAGTAGAAATCCGCAATGGCAAGCGGAACAACCCCGGGCCCGGTTCCGATGTCAAGGATGTTCATACTTTTTTTCAGCAGCCCATCGCGTGCGAGCATCATGAGCAGGTACTCTGTCTGCATAAAATAGACAGGGAAATGGTAGGCGAGATATCCGAGTACACTATAACCTTTGGTGTACTGTAATGACCGTTTCTGTGCGGGTTTCCAGTAATCGTCTTTCTGGGCCACAATTGCCCGGCGGATCCTTTCGATGATGACCGGATCATCCCATCCTCTTCCTGTTTTTTTTGTAATGTACTGTTCAATACTCTGCGCAAGGACGTGAGGGATGCTTCTTTCAGTAAAAAATGCATCCTGCCGTTTACTCTCCTCCTGGTTCAGAAGGTACGGCTGTGCCGGGGGGATCCGGGAAATCTCAAAATCCCCTTCGATTTTTTTTGCCATGAGTCCGAGAGCCGGAAGTTTCGGTGAAATGATGCAGAACAGCTCGTGCACCGCCAAAGGTTCATCAAGGTAAGGAAGGACCTCGGACAGGAAAAATGCCGGTTTTGAAGCGGCTACATATCTTATTGTCGAGACAAGTTGTTTTTCTTAACTCAACAGCAAACGTTCGCAAATACGATCCTTCAAGCCGTTCGACTATAGCAAGGCAATAGCTGCAGGCCGCCCTACACATCACCACATTCCTGAGCTGCGCGTTTCGCTGCGCCCGTTCGACGCTCTCTATCAGTTCTTCGAGCGGTATTGTGTGAATGTAGGCAGCACCTCCCATCTCGCTATTTCTTTTTTCGATTTCGAGCATGTAATGGGCTCCGTTCGCAACCTGACCCAAGAAGGATAGGGCGACAGAATAGAAATTGTTTCTTGGGAGTTTTGCACCTACTCTATTGTTGCACCGCATCCGCTGCAGAAATTTGCGTGAGGTGCTAGCTTTCTTCCGCACATGCCGCATACAGTGTAACTGCCCCTCCCCACAACCGTTGCTGTTTCTGCAGTTGATGATTGATCAGAATATCGCAGCGGAGGCACGTCATGCGCAGATTGTGCCTCAGCAAATGATTGTGAATGAGCGACAGATGGCTGATGCGTGACTACTTCGTGTTCACTCTTCCGCGCAAAAATCACTATTGCGCCCACGAGGAAAAACAAGAAAGGAAGAACTCCGAATATGCTGATCGAGATCAGAACGCCGACTGCTGCAACAAGCATCAATACGCCCCCAATAAGTCGTTTTCTTTCAAATATGCCGCCTACGATGCCAATAATAGAAAATACGAACGCTGCGAAGCCGAGCCCATAGAGCGTACCGGCTTGCGAACTGACTTCATAAGCTGCAGAAAGACTTCCTGCCAAAATAGCTGCAATACCACCTACGAAACCAAAGAATCCCCCAATGAGGCCTATCCAAAATGCCTTACCCATCGAAACCACCATCAAGACTTGTTCACCGAATGCAGCGCATAGCTTCGCGTACAATCGTTAGACTGTTACTGATGCACGCCAAACCATAAAGCAAGCCCTTTGGCACAAAAGCGAAATAGTTAAGCCAATATGCGCCACTTTGCTGAGCATTTAGTAAGGGGGAATATTATGAATCCAATAGCACGAATGATGAAACATTATGTCAACATGCCTTTAAAAAAGGCGCTGCCATTGCTCTTTATTTGTGCGCTCGTTCTCGTTGCAACTACGGGCTGCACAAGTAACACTACACAAAACTCGACAGGCGGAGCTGGAAGCACCGGTGAAGCCGGAGTCGGTGTCAAAGTCAATTCTGCGACCAACTATAGTCAGCTTGGAAGCGGCTTTTCAGTAAGCACGCCAAAAGCTGGGTATAAGTATGTGGTTTACGACGTGACAATCACGAATCTAAATAAGAAAGACTTTGACATTGGCAACCCGTACTATTTTAAACTGTCAACGGCTGACGGAACCGCATATCAGTATTCCTCTGCTTCATATTATACCAGCAACGAATTGAACTCGGTGTCACATACAAACCCCGGAGAGAAGACGGCGGGGCAAGTAGCGTTTGAAATCCCGCAGAGCGCTATCCCTACTCAGTTGGTCTATAATGACTACGTGAATCAAGTAACAACCAACTTGTGATCGTCGCTCCAAAAGCAAAAATCATTACGACTATGACAACAGCTATTCGGTTTCTCCCGGCTAGCTGTTTTATATTTTTTTCGATTCCGGTGTTTTTTGAAGCCCTTTCAGAAGCGTGGTGGCAAAAGCACGTAGTTTCGCCTTAAAAAACCCTTCGATGCACGCTGCGGTTCATCATAACTGTAAGATTGGCCGAACCAAAGGTTCGAACATAGAATCTCATCCCTTCGAAGTTCGTTCTTCGTCGTGCCCGCCTTCGTAGATCTCAAGCACAGAAATCGCAAGCTTTTCTGCGTCATGTGTGCACATCACCTGCTGCAACACGTCGATGATCTGGCGAAGCGGCGGCTCTGCCCTTTCGGCGTCTCGGCGCCTACGTGGCTCAGTCAGAATCGACATGACAAACGCAGTAAGGGTTTGTGCAAGCTGTTCTTTTAACTCAAGCGCAAATGTTCGCAGGTACGACCCTTCGAGCCGTTCAGCTCTCGCAAGGCAGTAGCTGCAGGCCGCTCCGTATATCACCACATGCCTTAGTTTAGCGTCTAGCCGTGCCCGTTCAACGCTTTCTATTAGCTCTTCCAGCGGCATTGTGTGAACGTAGGCAGCAAAGAGGTTGTAGATAGCCTGTTTCTTGTCGGTTGTATCTGTCTGAAGGTGGATTGCTTGCACGACGGCAGAATCTGTGCTTCAGGTGATAACCCAACTGCAAGAACGTGGCGAAAGTGAAAACATGAGGGCCATTAAGATTGAACGACCTCAAATCGAAAAATGCTTTATCTTGTTCGACTCTTGTATGACCAACTATGCCATATCGAGACCTCGCCTCGTACAGGCGCTTTGAAACGCACCTTGCGACGAACTGGCCAACTTTCAGCGCGAAACGGAGCGAGCGCCTCAGACAACAGGGCCGCTTTGGCGAGGCATCAGAGCGCGTTGCCTCCGTTTCTTTAGGCGACCTTCAAACTGTCACGAAGTAGCTCATTTTACGGTTTTAAGCTCAAATTAGCTTTCTTTTAAGTAGTAACGTTAAACCTGAGGATTCTTGCCGCTGTATATGAAGTAGAAAGCAAAATGTAATAGACTGACTATGTTGGCCTAAGGAGCTGCAAGTTATGAAAAAAATATTCACTACGAAGATCTCATTGCAGTCGCATAATCCCACTTTTTCATATCCGATCATTCGCTTGCCACGAGACCTCAAAGAACTAGCAGGCCAAATCGTGAAGATCTATGATACGGAGATTAACGGAGTTCGTGGATTTTTTGTTGTTCCGCATTTAGCTAATTTAGCTAAATTAGACGAAATTGCCGAGAACAACAGTGAAACTAATTCGCAGCCAAAATGCGATCTGATAGCAAAAAGAAGCCTAATAAAGAAAAGGCCGAGGGCGAGATTCGAA
>PMIN01000079.1 GCA_003158275.1 Methanobacteriota archaeon | reverse complement strand
CTAACCAACAAACTCATGCGCGGAGCAGGCAACACGGGAAAGAAAATCAAGGCCTATGACACTGTAAAAAAGTCATTCGAAACAATAAACACGCGTACAAAGGAGAACCCGGTGCAGTTGCTCATTCAAGCCGTCGAAAATGCCGGACCTCGGGAAGAGACAGTACGATTGAGATACGGCGGCATATCGGTCCCAAAAGCTGTCGACACTGCGTCACAGCGGCGGGTCGATTTAGCGCTTATGTTCATCGCGCAAGGCGCTAAAAAGACTGCATTTAAAAGTAAACGCACCTTTGATGATTGTCTCGCATCAGAGATTATAGCTGCAGCAAAGAATGACGTACGAAGCTTCTCGATAAGCAAGAAAGAAGAAAAAGAACGAGTGGCTAAGGCAGCACGGTAGTGTAGTATTTTCGGCGAAGCACATGGTAAGCAGACAAAAAATGGTTGAGCGCGTCACAACGCTCATGGACCGCCCCGAAAATATACGCAACATAGGGATTGTAGCGCATATAGATCACGGCAAGACTACGCTTTCTGACAATCTGCTCGCCGGGGCAGGCATGATTTCAAAGGAGCTCGCTGGCACACAACTATTCATGGACTTTGACGAAGAAGAACAAGCGAGAGGTATCACAATCAACGCAGCGAACGTATCGATGGTTCACGAGTTTCTTGGGAACGAGTACTTAATCAACCTCATCGATACGCCTGGGCACGTAGACTTCGGGGGAGACGTCACGCGGGCCATGCGAGCGGTTGACGGAGCAGTCGTCGTAGTCGATGCCGTTGAAGGCACGATGCCCCAAACAGAAACAGTTTTGCGCCAAGCGCTAAAGGAAAACGTCAAACCAATTCTCTTCATTAACAAAGTCGACAGACTTGTCAACGAGCTCAAATTGGATCCGCAGGCTATGATGGGCAAGTTCGTCAATCTGATCAATCATGTGAACAAGCTGATCAAGGGGATGAGCGAGGAAAAGTTCAATGAGGGCTGGAAAGTTAAGGTCGACGATGGTTCTGTTGCGTTCGGATCCGCACTGTACAACTGGGCCTTAAGCGTACCTCAAATGGAAAAAACGAAGATCACATTCAAAGATGTATATGAATATTGTGCAAATGACAAGCAAAAAGATCTTGCAGACCGCAGCCCGCTTCATGAAATAGTGTTAAATATGGTCATCACGCACCTCCCAAATCCGCTGCAAGCGCAAAAGCAACGCGTCCCTGTCATATGGCACGGAGACAAGAACTCGGATGAGGGCAAAGCGATGTTGAGTTGCGACCAACACGGTCCAGTACAGTTCATGGTTACCGACATATCTATCGACCCTCACGCAGGCGAAGTCGCGACAGGGCGACTTTTTTCGGGATCGCTCGAGCGCGGACAAGAGCTTGCAGTTTCGGGCATGCCAAACAAAAATCGAATTCAACAGGTAGGCATATTTATGGGCGCAGAGCGGATCGAAGTTGAGCGAATTCCAGCAGGTAACATCGCGGCCGTCACCGGACTGCGAGACGCGATGGTGGGCTCGACCGTTTCTTCTCTAAAAGGCGTTGCTCCTTTTGAAAGCATTAAGCACGCAAGCGAGCCGGTAGTTACGGTTGCTATCGAAGCGAAGAACATGAGAGACTTGCCCAAGCTCGTTGAAGTGCTACGACAAGTCTCTAAGGAGGATCCGACGCTGCGGGTGACGATCAATGAAGAGACTGGAGAACACTTGATATCTGGCATGGGCGAACTGCACCTCGAGATAATTGCCCACAAAATCGAGAGAGATAAAAACGTACAAATCACCACGTCAGAACCGATTGTGGTATATAGGGAGACAGTTCAAGGCCGCGCGGGACCCGTCGAAGGCAAGTCTCCGAACCGCCATAACCGGTTCTACTTCGAAGTGGAAGCGTTACCGCGCGATGTAATTGCTTTACTAAAGGAGGGCGCCGTCAACATGAATGCCCCAGAAACTGAACGGCGAGCGATCTTAATAGAAGCGGGCCTCGAAAAAGATGAAGCGCGAAACGTCGCCGATGTCTTCGTATCAAACCTTCTCTTAGACCTGACCAAAGGCATCCAATATCTGCGCGAAACGATGGAACTGATTATAGAGGGATTCGAGGAAGCAATGAAGACCGGGCCATTAACAAGAGAACCCTGTGAGGGCATAAAAGTGAAACTGGTCGATGTCACCCTACACGAAGACGCAGTCCATCGAGGTCCTGCGCAAGTCATACCTGCCGTTAGATCGGCGATATTCGCGGCCATCCTGATGGCCAAGGACGTGGTACTTGAACCGATGCAGAAGGTTTTTATCAGCGTCCCCCAAAGCCTGATGGGAAGTGCGACGCAACAAATACAAGCAAGGCGCGGTCAAATATTGGATCTCGATTCTGAAGGCGACACGGTAGTTGTGGTTGGTAAAACCCCAGTCGCCGAAATGTTTGGTTTTGCTGGAGATTTGCGATCAGCGACAGAAGGCCGCGCTATATGGAGCACGGAGTTCCTCGGATTTGAGGTGTTGACACAAAGCTTACAACTAGAGATAGTAAAAGAGATAAGGCAGAGAAAAGGCCTAAAAGCTGAGCTGCCAAAACCACACGACTTCATAGGCTGAAAGGAGGAAAGAACAAAAATGGCTGCAAAGCCCCATTTAAACTTAGCAATGATAGGTCACGTTGACCACGGCAAGAGCACATTAGTTGGAAGGCTGCTGTTCGAGACTGGCAATGTAGGTGCGCACATAATTGAGTCATACAAGAAAGAGGCAGAGGCAAAGGGCAAAGGATCCTTTGAGTTTGCCTGGGTAATGGACTCGCTCAAGGAAGAACGCGAACGCGGCGTCACAATCGACATAGCACACCAGCGATTCGATACCGAAAACTACTACTTCACTATCGTCGACTGTCCCGGTCACCGTGACTTCGTAAAGAATATGATCACCGGAGCATCGCAGGCTGATGCTGCGATATTAGTGGTTGCAGCGCCTGATGGTGTAATGGCTCAAACAAAAGAGCACGTCTTCCTTGCACGCACACTCGGAATCAATCAGCTGATCATAGCGATCAACAAAATGGATGCTTCAGATTTTAGCGAGAAGCGGTTCAATGAAGTCAAAGACGAAGTAGGAAAGCTACTGAAAACAGTTGGGTACAAGGAAGAAGACGTTCAGTATGTCCCAGTTTCGGCGTTTAAAGGCGATAACGTAACCAAACTCAGTGACAACATGCCGTGGTACGGCGGTGAGACGCTGTTACAGGAGATCAACAAGTTCAAAGTTCCTGAAAAACCGGTCAAATTACCTCTCAGATTACCCATACAGGACGTATACACGATCTCAGGTATCGGGACGGTGCCCGTTGGCAGAGTCGAAACGGGCACAATGAAGCGGGGAGACAAGGTAATATTCGAGCCCGCAAATGTCCGAGGGGAAATTAAATCAATAGAAATGCATCACGAAGAGATCCCAGAGGCCACTCCAGGAGATAACGTAGGTTTCAACGTCCGGGGCGTTGCTAAGAAGGATATTAAGCGCGGCGATGTCACCGGTCATCAAGACACGCCACCAAGTGTCGCAAAGGAATTTACTGCCCAGATCGTCGTTTTGCAGCAT
>PMIN01000056.1 GCA_003158275.1 Methanobacteriota archaeon | reverse complement strand
TATCAGTGCCGATCTATTTCGCCGCGCCCACGAAATGTAAACAGGCGCTTCGTAGCCGGGAACCAGTCGCTTGTATGAGTTCACCCATTGACTCATGACGAGACAGAATTCATTAACGTGTTTCAGCTGCCCAGCGATGAATCCCTTGCCCATGTCTGACAGGTTATACACGTCATTGGGGTCGAAAAATGCATTCTTCTTTCCGCTAAACAGTGATTGGTGCGTGTGCATGCCGCTTCCATTCTCACCGGGTATGGGCTTCGGCATAAACGTAGCATAGTAGCCTGCCCGCAGCGCGATCTCCTTAACAACGAGGCGGTACGTCATGACGCTGTCGGACATTGTCAAAGCGTCCGCGTAGCGCAGATCAATCTCGTGTTGGCTAGGGCCAACCTCGTGGTGACTATACTCGACACGAATGCCCATGTCTTGTAGCGCAAATATCGTGTCTCTCCGAAGATCAGTAGCCTGATCCAAGGGGGTAAGATCGAAGTACCCGCCGGTATCAATGATATCGGCGCATTGATTGTTTGCAAAATAGAAATACTCAAGTTCCGGCCCGATGTTGAATGTGAGGCCTTTCTTCTCTGCTCGCTGGAGATTTCTTTTGAGGACGTACCTGGGATCCCCCTCATAGGGCTTCCCCGACGGTTCAAGCACGTCGCATATGACTCGCGCAACGCCTTTTTCTTTTGGCCGCCACGGCAATATCGCAAAGGTGCTGGGATCCGGCTTCGCAATCATATCCGACTCCTCAATCGTCTGATAGCCGATGATTGAGGACCCATCGAAGCCCATTCCTTCATCGAGAGCCCCTTCGAGCTCGTCTGTTGTGATTGCAAAGCTTTTCAGAGAGCCGAGGATGTCCGTAAACCAGAGTCGAATGAACCTGATACCATGTTCTTCGACTTGGGCCACAACATAGTCTTTGTCCTTCGTTTCTGCCATGGAAAATCTCCTGTTGTAATTCTTAGTAGGAAATTACGTTCCGCTTTAGGCAGTAATGAAATATAAGCCTTTCCAACACGCCGCCGATTTACGGAGAAGGCTGATCGCAGCGCTAGGCAGCACAGGTGAGCGGTGCTTACAATCGTTGATTAAGGAGCTTCACATCCATGAGAGCTGAGATCGAATGCACCTTCACGGCTATTTCCAGCTCATAAAGTGCCGCCATTGGATTTGCTCCGGCGTAATTGTTGATCTCGACAACGTCATTTTCAGCGCAGATTCCGGGCGAACTTTCTTGCATGGGGCTCTCGATCCAGCCGACGATACCTGCTTTTTTAGCGTCCAAGAGCAGTTCGATGGATTTTTCAGATGCGACAGCCGGCACGGTTCTAACGTTAGCGAGTACGGTGCCTTCTCCGCTCCGTGCTGCAGCCAAAATAGAGGTCATTCGTCGTGCGGTGAATATTTGAATCGGATCGAGCGAAGTTCCGCCGTATGAGATGAGGTCAGTGTAGGCGATTGGCTGGCTGTTTTTGATTCGGAGAAGCCCCCCATATTTGATGCTAGACGGGATCCCATGTTTGATCAATATGCCATCGACAGTCATGCTACACATAGTCACGAGTCCTACAGACCCATAAGGAATGAAGACGGCACCAACCTTATCCCCCTCCTCTAGAACACGCACGTACGGGCTAACAGTGTATCCGCTATCTATAGTCTCGGCTGCCGCTTCTATCGCAACATCGAAGTCATTCTTGTCGATAGTCGCGACATTGACTATGATGTCACCATTTCTCAGCTTCAGGTCGAAACTCGTCCGGTAAACCAGCTCGTCGATCTTGGTTATTACAAATCCGACCCGATCTCCAACTATCGCTTCATCCAACTCTTTCAAGCCTTTTTCGGTGATGACTCTCCCTGCGTTACCGATTTTAGTCGTAAAGCCTTTGTAATCAAGCAGCACCAAATAGTGGCGCACGGCGCGTTCTCCTATCGGGTATCCTCGTTGACTTAAGTTTGCGGAGATCATCCTCGCTCCGATAGCCTCATCAGTTTCGTCGAGAATTCGTAGGATTTCGATTAGCTTTCTCTCTGTCTCGATGTTCGTCATGAAAAGGTCGCAGAACACTTACGCGCTGATTTAAGCCATCAGGCCCCCCAGATGCGCTAAAGTAATAAGGAGGGCACCTTATTTGTAGTTTTCCGAGTTAGTTTCAATACCGATAAGCTCTTTGGGATAACTATGGGCTCGTAGGGTAGTGGACTATCCTCTTGGACTTCGGAGCCTTTGTGGAGACATCCAAGAACCTGGGTTCAAATCCCAGCGGGCCCGTCAATCTGCTCTACAACGAGCAAGCGCTGGGGCTTTCATTAATTCCCGAGGCTCCTAAGCGGCGCCGGAATTGAACCGCCTCTTTTGATGAACTTTTTGGAGCTAAATGCGCTGACTGGCACCACCGGCGCAGCCCCGAGCAATCCACCAAAATCGATCAAGTCTCCTTCATTTCCTACGGGAATAAGCCGCACACCCGTCGTTTTGTCGTTGATGACCCCGATCGCGCACTCGTCAGCAATTATTCCCGCGATTGTCTCGGCGGGTGTCGCAGAAGGAATGCACACCATGTCAAGCCC
>PMIN01000017.1 GCA_003158275.1 Methanobacteriota archaeon | reverse complement strand
TAAGAAACTGCGCCAGTTCAATCACCTCTTTTATGGTAAGGTCTTTGAGCGCGGAGTAGTTGTTTTACGCAAGCACGGAGCTTAGCCGATCTATGCATCAGCAACTCTTTTAAGTGTCTCGTAGTTTTGAGTGGCCGTTGCAACTGCTGCGCCGAAATCACAGATTACGCTATCTGTTCGTGTCGGTTGACGGCAGGCTGCGTTGTCCACTGCATATTCCTTTTGTCCTGCAACGGCAACCGGACCAGAGCAGGTCGACCCTCCTTACGAAAACGAACTGACATGCTATGTTATTGGATTTTAGCTTCAGCGCAGCCATTGGTCGACTCAACCAGTGCAACGGAATAGTTGGCGGGCGTCCTAGCCAACGAACGGACCCCGCTCCGCGAAACCCGAGAAGCCGAACCGGCTAATCACTCCGTTTCCGTATGAGTGGCACGGCGATGCATAAAAGCCCGAAAACCGCCAATAAAGCTTCGAATCCTGGTACTGGGGGCGCGGTAGTATTATTGGCTGCTTGTAGGAAGCTTGAGGGTGCCGCGGTCGTCGCGTTGGTACTTGCTACGGCAGATGTGGTGTTTGCGGCCGCTGTGGTCGTCGTCGAATTTGTCGTAGCATTTGTAGTTTGTTGTGCCATTGATGGTAGACTAAAAACAAGTATCAACAAAAGTGCCAAAACGCTGCTCAAAACAATTTTCTTCATTTTAATTGACCAACTCCCATATACTCAAATTGCAACGCGCTTGTAGTGCGACAAAACGCAGCTCTCCATGTAACCCCTAGAAGAGACATCTACCACACAAATAAAAGAACAACTCATTAAAACGTTTTTCGATTTCTTTGCTCGCAGACGGGCAATGGCAAAAAAGCCCCTCTGAAAGAGCTGCCTAAAGAGCAAGAAGGCGCCGTTTCAAATGCCCTTCCTCGGTAATACTGCCCGTCTTAAGGGAAGTTAACTTAAGCACACACCCGTACCTTTCTGTAAGAAAAAGAGGGGAGTGGTTCATGTATCTAGGAAAAGACGTAGCGACGGGAGACAACCTAGAACTGGGGAAAGTAAGTGACGTCGCTATATCAAACGAGGGAGACGTCTTTTATCTCGTTGAAAAGGGCGAGAATCCCAACAAGCGATACTACTTCAGCCAACAAGATGTTCAAACGTCCGATGGACGGGTGATAACGCGCAGCGCAAGCGAGTTTACGGACGACGTGGCTAAACGATCCCACTTCCTGTGCGCGCTTTACGGAGTGGAGGTACGTGATACTACCAATTCTCATCTTGGCGCTATAGACAATTTTGTGGCGAGTCCTGAAGGCGCACTCGTGGTGATTGAAGATCCTCAGGGTAGTGCCTTACTTGGCCGTTACCGCGATCTCGACCTTACTCGACTGAGTAAGTTTGCAGTGCTAAAGCAGCTGCCGCCTCAAGATTCCTTCGATAATTACCTCAAGAACGTAGACAAAAACAAACTACTCACCAAGGGGATCACGTGCGATTTGAGCAAAGTTGCGACACATGAGGGTTTGCTCACACGAATTCGAAAAAAGCTAGAGCAGTCAGAAGAGGACAGAATCATCGCTGATCGTGCTCTGATCGATTAGCCCTGGGTCACGGAACACGGGCGTTTGTGCACGAGGACTTGTTCCTCATACATTCATTCGTTTCTGCTTAGCGCGGACCGAGTGAGGCGACGCAGCCGCGAGACGACTTCCGTAGAGTACAAGTCGTTGGGCTCGACTAGTCAAACAGCCGCTCGCTGCGCTCAGCTTACGGGTCTGATATCATACAAGTAACGGCACCAGATCCGACCCCCCAGCGGCTTATCCTCCTTTATGCTCTTTGCCCATCGCTCGCGAAGCTACGCATTTGTGAGTTCAAGTCTTGAAAAGAGGCACGCTATACAGAGTCAGAAAAGAGCGCCCTCAACGAACATCAGAGGCAGAAAGTCCGATGGACTACGCTCGGATACTGTCAATCTGGGTTCAAATTAGAAAGTTTAAAGAAGTTTGAGTCAAACTACGTTTGGTGATTTGTATGGCTACACGTGAAGAAATGGTACAAGAGGTCGTTGACGACTACAATAAAGAGCATTCTCCGCACTTTCACGACAAGTCGGAATTTGAGATGAGACTTGAATTCTACCAAGATGTCAAAGAGATCAAAGGCCTTTTACAAAAAATCGTTGAGAAGATGGGTTAGACGGCTGATCTCACATCGATCTTATTTTAATTAACGTTCTGAAGTCGTCGCTTAGCGCGCGAGAAGCTGATATGCCTGAGCGAACTCTTTATTCACTTCAACGACTTCAGCTGCAAGCTCACGCTGTGAATCGGGAACTGCGCCACGCGTAGCAGCTAGCTCAAGCGTGTTAATGAATTGCATTTCTGCACAACTTGTCATCGGGCACCCCTCTTAAGGTGCATCACAACGCCTTCTTGCGCATTAGAGTTGTCGCCGACTATGATCGCCCCGCCATCGCTCCCGTATTGAGGTATTTGGCCAAATAAATAGGCTTGCGTGAATCTCCAAGTTACTTAGGCTGATCGACGAAGAAGCAGTCTCGTCGATACGTGGTTTTTCGATCCATCCAGGTTGTTGCNNTGACAAACGCTTTTCTATTTTAAGCTTATAGATGAAGAGTGCATGCCACGAGCGTCTTTCAGCCGACAACAAGAATCTTGCCGTTTTCACGCTCAGCGGGCGATTCTCTTTCTTAACGCTGAGGCATCAAGGCTGATTCGTGACCGTGGACAATCTTCCACGTGTGTCCTCTTTTGCGGAGCACTAGGGTCACAAACTTGATTCCGAGAACGTTCTCAGAGGCGCCCTGTAGTCGTCGTTCAAAGCGAACTTCGTAAAAAGCATAGGCGAGGTTGGCATAGTGTTCAATGCCTTGCTCCATCAACGTATACGCTGCGTAGTTGTATTTGGACGCGGCAGATCGAAGAGCCTCTCGGATCGCATCATGTCCTTTGTAGACGGCACCATCCTCCGCTGAAATATACGTTAGGCTTTTGCTCGATTCGTCCCACATTGACGCTCCCGCGTCAACATCTCCTGCTGCTAGTGCCCCCCTGTACGATTGTAGAGTCGCTTTAACGCTTTCAAACTCGTCTTGTAGAGCACGCGGTCGTGGTTCCTGTCCGTTCTTGATAGCAGGTGGGACTTCCGTCGAGGAGGGTTTTCGCTGCGCTTCTTGCATTTGGATGAGTTCTAACGTGGTCTGCTTCATACCTAGCAACTTTTCGTTGAGCGGGTCGATCTTCAGCGCTTTGTCAACAGCATTGTGCGCTGCCCAGTAGTTGCCGTTCTGCACCTCTCGCTGGAAATCGTCAACATACCTGTAGATGCGTCTGGAAGGATGGTCGCTTCTAAAGAGCTTCATAATTGGCAGAGAGTCTCACGCTCCGGTGCCCAATCCTCGGCTGCATAATTATACTTTAGCATCTCTACGTCAGTGTTTTTAGTGAACCTCGCCAGTGAGAGCATCAAGCAACTGTGCATTTGTGAGACA
>PMIN01000243.1 GCA_003158275.1 Methanobacteriota archaeon | reverse complement strand
CGACACACCTCGTGCGCGAGGTCCTCCTCCAACTCGTTATAGGTGTCCTGCAACGTTCGCCACTGCCCCATGTCCATGAGCATGCCGTTGCGCTCCATTGCCGCAACCGCGGGGAGGCAGGCGCATTCTAAGCGCATGCAGTCAGTGAGGCCTGCACTCTCGATACGCTCCGATAACGTCGCATGGAGGCTCAAGACCACGCCGGCCGTTTGCCCCGCACATCGAAGTTGCCGCTCGGTGAGGGCACCAGCCCGAAAACTGCCGCACGATTCCGGCGTGTGCTCGTCAAGATACGCTCTCGCTACGGTTTTCAGATCGTGTTTTGCCTCCAGCCCGCCCTTAAGCAGTTGCGAGGCAAGCATAGTGTCGAAATAGGGGCTTGAGAGGTCGTATCCGGCTTGATAGAGGAACTTGAGGGCGAGCTTTCCGTTGTGCATTACCTTGACGGCCGGTGTCGAGAAGAGGTCGTGCAGCTTCGCCAACCCCTCTTGCGGCATCTGAGCACAATCAATAACGGCCGGAGGATGGCCGTGTATGGCCAATTGGAGCGTCCGTATCCGATCAACAAAGGTGTCGGGACCCGTGGTTCCGAGCGCTATAGCCACGACCGACGAAGGTGCGATACGCTCAATGATGGTGGTAAGATGCCCCTCAGTGGCGACATACTCGTACGGAGGCGAAACGCTTCGGGGGGGCAGCTCTTCACCTAATTCTGCACGTTTAATACGTGTGTACAACGCCTCGAGATCCCCCTTGCACGTATTGCCTTGTTATTATTGACGCGTGTATCTTCGAACGATATCCCCTCAACCGTGATAAACGCGAGATGGGTGCTCTATCTCTTTCTTGAGAGCTGTATGTTTTGTCCAAAAGAAGGATGAAAGTATTAGTCGCCAACGTTCCGTCATTTCAGAACGGAGTTTTGCGCTTTGGACCATGGAACAAAGCAAACGAAACGCAAATATGTTCTAGCGCATGTCATGACTGAGGTTGATTGGGAGCATTGCAAGCATCCCCTGCCTGAAAACGTTTACGATACCTGCATGCGATACTGGCAAGGGTCTATCGATCGTGAGTATATGGTCGAAAGGCTTAGATCGATGTCATTTGAGAGACATTACGTCGCCTCACACCAACGCTAACTTTAATAATTAGGTGCGTATCACTTTATGGCTTTACAGCCGAACAACGGTGCTACGCACCATTAAAAGGAGGTACCTGGACATAACCACCACCACAATCACCGCATCGAATCAGTATCCGGCCGTCAACTCCGCAGCGACCTTCACGGTCACCCTCAGGGAGGGCACCACCGGGCTGTCAAAGCCGGTCAGGATCTGGCACATCCTGCCTAACGGGGAGCTACACGAGAACGGGACACACAACACCGGCGCAGATGGGGCCTATAAGTTCACTCACAAGTATGCTTCCGCAGGCCAACGCGTCTATTACGCCGAGTTTGCCGGCGACAGCACGTATGAAGCTTCTTCAGGCACGTTTACCGTGTACGTTGGAACTCCGACGACGACTGAAAAAGCAAACCAAGTGGACAAATAACAAGCCTCGATTTAAAAAAGCCATCAAGTTCCCTCTTTCTTTCTCTGGTTTTATGACTCACCTCTTGAAGCATCTCCTCTATTCTTCTCGTTAACCACGATACCAAAAAACAAAAGACTGAGGTTACTTAACTTAAGTGTTATCGTTTTGGCTGCTAAATGTATTCTCACTCATTCCTTCGGGGTAGGTCGTGAATGGAATCCGCTACATGTTGAAATCGAAAAAAGAAATAACGGTCTAAGAGATAAGGGGAACTTAAACTGAACACCCCTAGCTCTCTCTAAATCAGTTACAGGTTTATCTTACTCTCTTGCGCATTTTGCAAGCCACTAGTAACGATATCTAAAAATAAACGCTTCGGTCTTATACTTCCCAGAAAGCCACTACTGTTCCAGCGTTGATAAAATCTCGACGTTGGTCGTGCTCAAGCACAACAACGCCGTCGGCGCTTCCGACTACCTTACCGGTGATGGTTTCGTTCGGCCTGCCGCCGAAGTACACTTCTATAGTTTTGTCGATGAAATGCTCAGAAATCGTCTTGTCTAGCATAGAAGCCTCCTTTATGGGGAGATGATTGTTGAAGGTTTATAATTACTTGTTGAAAAAAAATTACCAATGGCAACATCAAATAATTAATGATAAACAGTATTCATATGGTGATGAAATATGAAAGTTAAATACGCTACCATCATAGTTGAGGATATGGCTGAGTCAATTAAATTTTACACAGAAGTTATGGGACTTGAAATAGATAGCCAATACAATCCCTACCCTGGATTAACAATCACATTATTGAAAGGAGAAGGGGATGCAATGATAGAGCTCATAAAAAATGCAGAAAATGAAACTGGCCTGTTTTCGGTGGGAATGGAAGTTGAAGATATAAACACTACAGTGAAAGAACTCAAATCTAAAGGTGCCAAAATCACCCAAGAACCCATGCCAATAACAGTTGGGACCCTTGCCTTCTTAGAAGATCCAAATGGAGCCCAGATAGCGCTAATTCAACACCACTAATCCCTTTTTTTCAATTCATTGCGGTTCTTATTTGCTTCTGCGATTTATAACCATCCAAAAAAAACTTTGGAGAGATGATTGTTGAAAAATACCAATTTTTTATAAGATCATTCTTTTTACTTATGGCAGAACGCAGCACTATCTAAATTTTCTGTTCCACATTTAGGGCATTACTCAGTTACTTTTTTTGTTAATTTTTTGCGGGAAGCAACCGAACGATGCTATGGAGATTGCAAGGTGACTGTGATGGATTTTGACCAAACGATCGAAAAGTATCACCAGGCACTAAGTGAGTCCCCCATATGTGGTTAAGCGACTTTCGCAACTTGCCGAGCGATTTGGAGATATTATTGGCTGGAATGCAACAAACAACATGCTTTGACCACTCTTCACAGGGGTCGCCTCGCTTTAACCGCTTGCTTCCATTTATCAAGAAAAATTGACGATTATCAAGAAAAGTTGATATAGCATAAGGTGCACTTAGATGTTGGAGAATTCACCTCCGCACGGGTATGGCGGGCGGCTGCAATCCTTTCTATAGGGTAATGCCGTTAACATTATCTAGCTACGTGCGGATCCATTTAACTCCTCAAATTGCTCGTGCTGATAAGCGCCGCCATGCCCCTGCCCACAGGCAGAGTTTCTCCTTTTACGTATAAACGGCTCTGGCCGTCCTACGAAACCGTGGCAGATTATATGCAAAGCTTAAAAGAGGCCCTATTTTTATGTGTATTATAGGGAGTGTTAACATCAACATCACACAAAAAAAGTAGCGTGCGTCGTGATCTGCGCTGTTGTCCTCGCTACGTTGGGGGCAAAGGGGCACCGTCATCCACGCGCTTGTCCAACGGGGTTTGAGCGTCTCTGCTGGCGTGGTGAATACACTCGACACCGATTATGATGTTGCGCAGTACTTTAGCATTGAATGCGCCGTCGAAGCACCGTTTTCGCCCATTTCGGGCGAGGTACACAGCCGTAACCTGCGACTTATACAGGAAGCATCCATCGTCGTGCTACCGAACATCTGCTTCGGGTCGGCGAACCTAAAGAACCTAGAAGCAACCGAACTTGCAGCGGACAAGCTTGTGATAGTGGAAGAGACGCTGATAGGCGTGATTTTACGCACGGTGTTGCGCAACGAATATATGGGGACTGACGACACAACAGTCCCGTTTTCGCAGAGCTAACGGCGCCCCTGGCATATGTTGAAGCACACATCGGATAGCGGCGTTTCGACGCGTAACCCTTAAAGGTGAACAACCGTGGAATATGAGATAGTAGATCGGTTCTTAGTCCTGAAGGGCAACTTTGAAGCCCTGAGCACTGGCGTTGATGGCGGCAGAAAGGCGACAAAAAACATCCTCAACATCCAGGTTCCCCATGATTTCTCTCATGACGATCCGAAGAGCTATATTAAGGAAATAGCCGCATCAATGAAGCTCGAGGGAGGCTACGTCGCGCTTCTTACCGCAGTTGAAATGAAAAATGTGCAGATTCTGAGCGATGCGTGCGTCACGGTGTTTGTAACTGCAGGGTTCACGAATTCGTCGTCTTTTGGCACAATCAACATAATCGTCATATCCTCTGCGACGCTGAGCGAAGGGGCGATCGCAGGGACGATAATTACCGCCACGGAAGCGAAGGCGCGCGCTCTTTTCGATTGCGGACTCAATTTAACAGGGACAACTACCGATGCAATGGTGGTCGCATATGAAAATAATGGCGAAGGTGCGCCGATTTGGTATAGCGGACCTGCCACCCCATTAGGAAGAAGGGTTACAAAACTCGTCAGATCAGGCGTAAAAGATGCACTGAAAGCTCATTATGGAAGCGATGACGTTAGCAAGTGGCAGCTTTGATGCCATAACATCCCATTGCGTGGAAGTATAGTAACGCTCGTTATCGTTGCTATCAGCACGTTCGCTCATCGCTCCAGTTCGAGGCTAGTCGTTATCTTCGCATAATACTTGTTCAGCATCACTTATCATGCCGGTGCGGGGTTAGGTCGCCGTAGTCGTGTCCAAGCACATAGTGATGTTCTTCGCCTGATGCATTGAGCGGATCCACGTGTACCACGGCGTTCGAGAGATAAGTAAGGTGGTGTAGGAGCTGATGACGCACCTCTTTCGCAATGACGTGCCCTGCTTCAACTGATAACTCGGGATCCACGGCAACATTTACCTCAGCGTGGAGGCGGTGACCAATCCACCGGACGCGCACCTCAGTAACGTCCTTCACGCCTTCGGTGTGCACGGCGGCATCCCGAATCTCGTCGGGAATGGCGGGGTCGATGCCGTCGATAGCCCGGGTAAACACCTCCTTGCCTGAACTCCACACAATACGCAGGATGGCCACCGTTATGGCAAGTCCGACCAGCGGATCGGCAAGCGGGAAGCCGAGGTATACGCCCACGGCTCCGAAAAACACGGCCAGGCTTGTCAGCCCATCGATGCGGGCGTGATGGCCATCGGCGATAAGCGCAGCGCTCCCGATCTCATTGCCAACGTTGATGCGAAAAACCGCGACGATCTCGTTGCCCGCAAACCCGATCAGTGACGCTGCTACCACCGCCCACAGAAACTGCACCGCCTGCGGGTGGAAGAGGCGGTTAATTGATTCGTAGCCTGCCAAAACAGCGCTAAAAAGAATGGTGAGCACAATGGCGATGCCCGCCAGATCCTCCACGCGTCCGTAGCCATAGGTGAAACGCTTCGTCGGCTTCCACGTGCTCATGCGAAAGGCGAGCCAGAGCGGGATGGCCGTCAAGGCGTCACCCACGTTATGGATGGTGTCGGCCAGCAGCGCAACGCTTCCCGAGTAGTAAACGATAACAGCTTGCAGGATGGCGGTCGCGATGAGGCCTATCAATGACCACTTGAGTGCCCAGATCCCTCGTTTCGAGGTAAGGATAGACGGGTCGATCACACCGTGCGTGTGGCCGTGTGAATGCTCGTGTGAAGGCGGATGGGAATGCGTATCAGCGCTCAGATGCGGGTGCGTAAGATCCAGCTTTGGCACAGCAATCTACCAGCTGTATACCCTCTCTAACTATTGGTCGCAAGCCTACGGGACTTTAAAGCCTCCGCAGAGCTTCTTGGCCTCACAACGTCTCTTCGTCCTTCGTATTAACGTAATGGAAGAATACGTCCGGGCATATGTCGTATATCTTCTTTCCGGCGTATTCAGCCATGTTCCCGGATGCGAAAAGGATCACGTCAACGCCTGTCGACGCATAGGAGATCGCCTTGTTGATTACATCAACTCCAAAATCAAGTGAAAGTGCGTGATGCTTCGCTAGAAGCTTGGCATTTGTTCCCATCGCGCCGATTTTTGTTCCCCTGTTGCTTTCGATCAACTTTTTTGCACGCACTGCGACACGCTCATCGTACCGTTCGTCATCATGCACTTTGAAGATTGTAATGTCCCCTTTCTTTGGAACGCCGTCATCGTCCAACCCGACGACTGCCATGCCGTCTTTGTGTGCGAGGATTTCACCATCGGTAGCCCCCTCTGGTGCAACGACCCACGAATCACGTGAATGCGTAAGCGCAACGCGCTCTCCTTTATACAATCCCTTTGAATTCGCAAGAAATTTTATGGAGGGCGCTTCGACTTTGAGGACGAGGTCCATTATGTCAAATGGCGCCTCTCCTCGTGTGCAGACGAAGTTCCTCGCCTGTAGTTCGTTATATACCGACACAAATGACGGTAGTTCGAGACTTGATCGGCCAACGAGTTCCACGTCCGAAAATACGTGTTCTGGAGTTCCGCCCCCTTCTATCTTTCCCTTCTTCATAATGACGCATTCATCCGCCCATGAGGCAGCAAACTCAACGTTGTGTGTGGCAACGATGATGGTTCGTCCCTTGGAGTAGAGCTCGTCGAGGAGGTCGTTAAACTCAAGGCACCCCAGCGGGTCCAGTCCCGAATGTGGCTCATCAAGGGCTATAATTTCAGCATCCATAACCAAGATGCCTGCCAAGGCAACCCGTCGTTTCTCCCCGCCGCTGAGCGCATCCGGTTGTCTGTCTCGGAGGTGTGCGATGTTGAGCATGTCAAGAACCTCCTCCACTCGTTCCTCCACGCGCGTCTCCTCCATGCCAAGATTTCTGGGCCCAAAAGCTACGTCCTGGTACACCGTCGGCGCAAACAACTGATCGTCGGCGTTCTGGAAAATCATTCCCACGTTGGTCCGGACCCAGTCCATATTTTCAGCGTCGACCGGTTTGCCGAGAACCGTCACCTCGCCGCTCGTAGGCCTGTGAAGACCGTTTAGGTGCAAGAGCAAGGTCGTCTTGCCGCTTCCGTTCTCTCCTAAGAGGGCCACCTTTGTGTGCTCTTCAATTTTGAGATTGATCCCGTCCAAGGCAACGGCACCGTTGGGGTACCTGAACACGACGTCCTTAAACTCTATGGCCGACTCCGTCACATCACCACCCCCACCATCACAATGCTTGCAATAACGGCGAGAGCGAATACCGCGGCCAGATAGTCTTTCCTAGCGAAACGGTTAAACGTACGGCATATATCGACGTTCTGCGAATACCCCCGCGCCATCATGCTCTTCTCGACTCTAAATGCCCTATCGTAGGATCGAATGACCAACATCCCTGCGATGATACCCATGTTGTGGAGTTTTTTTACCCAGCTTAACTTCGCGGAGAATCCCAGTCTCGCCTGTTGAGCGTGAAACATCGTCGTGAACTCTTCCGAAAGCACCGAGACATAGCGAAACATAAGCGACATCAGGTTCCTTATCTCAATCGGAACCTTGAACCACCTGAGCGCTTCGATCAATTCTAACTCCGACTTGGACTCCACGAGGAGGAGTAGAATAGACACGGAAGCAAGAACTCTATTTGCATACAGCCACCCTGAGGCGATGCTTTGCGCATATATTGGCCATATCACCGTAAGAACCACTGTGGATCCGTAAGCACTGCTGTAAGCCTGGACAATGAAGATGAACATAGCGATAAGAAGGGGATACACCAACAGTTTCAGGTAAGATTTGCGTGAAGGTGCCGTGTACATCGTGATGAAAAACACCGCAACGAAAACGGCACCAGCCACGTACCACCGCGTTACTGCGGAAAGTGCAAGTATGACAACAAAAGCGGCCGGGAGCAGGATCCTGGCATCAATGTTCCTGAAAACGCTGGTGCCGGCTTGAGCCCCACCTATATCGCCTATGATGTCTGCCGGGTTCCATTCAGCAGCACGTTTCTTTAGATCCATCGTGCCCCTCGCCTATGTCGTCTGTCCCTCGCACATATGTAGTCTATGATTTTTGCATGGTTCTATTCAGGAACACGTTTCCTAACAGTAAGCTGCATTTTTGCAAAGGAGGAAAATGCGGTGTTTAGCCGCATCTGACGGTGAGCTAACGGGTGACTTCCCGCCTTTTACGCACCTGCCAAAGCCTCACATGCCGGCCCACGATAAGGAACACAAAAAACCCTATAGTCGTGAGAAGCCCCGATAATGGATCCCCATTTATTATTTCAACCATCAGTTATGCCTCGTAACTTCAGTTGTGCCTTCTCCTTGCACGGTACTTGTTTCGTCGAAAGCCATTACCCAAATGTAACCTGTGAAGAACCCACCTATTACCCCTATTAGCCCAAATCCAACGTATTCGCCGTTCTGACTAAGCTCATAGAGCGAAGGGTGGGGCGTTCCACCCCCGGCAGCCTGCGCTAAGTCCGCAACCTTGTCATCGGCGCCCCCTAGATTGGTGCCGCTAATCGCGTAGCCTATATAGAAGAAGGCGATGACGATCCCTCCCATTATTGCCAACGCTATCAATGCATTTTTGTCAAATTTGTCCATCGTACTACCTCCTACGGCCTGACAGTCAACATGGTCGTCGGTATCAACCGGCGAACTTCATCATTTCAGGCCGCACCACCCTCACCACCAGTTGCCTTAGTCATCTTGATCGTTGGCGGGGTCCAGCCGGCCCACTTCATCATTTCAGGCCGCACGTCGGCTATGTAACGTATAACAAGCCCGGTAAACACGAACTCCATAATCGCGAGGGGGAGCTGTGTAGGCATATATCCCAGCATGAAGATGACGAAATACTGCAATATCGCTTCGGGATGAATCGATACGGCGAGCTGAAATGCCGCTGTCAAATAGGTGAACGCATCACCGACGAATCCCGCCGTTCCAGCAGCTATAAAAATGCTAAAGCCGCCCCTGCGCATAGCGAGCCACGTCCCATATCCGGTAAACGCCCCCACAATTCCCATCGAGAAGTCGTTCGCACCGATTGTTGTTAGCCCTCCGTGTCCGACGAACGTTTGGAAGAAGAGAGCTACGGCAGAAATGACGGCCACGGGAAATGGTCCTAGGATGATAGCAGCCATAGGTGTCCCACACGGATGGGAGCTTGACCCAGTGACCGGTACGGGAATGTGCCAAACCGAGATAACCAGCACCGCTGCACCCATTAGTGCTAACATAGGTAGATACCCGGGGTTGGCTGCCGACTTCCGTCGAATTTGAATAAGTCCAACGGCAATAAATGCTAGAGCGACAATCCACCAAAGGATTACCCACGCCGGCGACAATATACCATCGCTAATGTGCAACTAAATCACCTTTTCTTGATAGAAGTTAAATTTACTTGATTTAACATTTTTGAATGACAGTCTTGTTACTTATATGTTGCGAACGTTGCACATTGAAAGCAACATCATCAGTTTTTAGCAGCTAGAATCTCGCCCTTCTTTCTAGATTTACCACTGTGCCAGGAAAAGGTTGCATGTTCTGTCAGTCGCAAGCATGCTCGGTCAGCTGGCTGTTTCGCTTGGCTGTCGCATAAACGGCGTGTAGCGTGTTGGCCGCCATTGTGATGTATCTCCAGACGTGTGAAATCGACGCTGCAATTTAGTCGTTATGATTAGCCTCCCGCGACTAAGCGCGCTGAGCACGCAAAGTGGGCAAGATAACCGTAGGCAACAGTTGTGCAGAAGCGCACAGCAAAGCTGTGCCAAAGATCGGATGATGGGGGGCGCGTACGGTACTAAAACACGAAGCCCTCTGCAATGCACGTGCTTAAATATGATTATATGAGTAGTAATTCATATATGAGTGAGATCTGTGACGTTTTCTGCATAAACAAGGAAGCTGTTGACGACGTGCGGTTTAAGATGCTTGACCGCCAGCTTGTTGCAGATGCCGCCGAAATCTTCAAAGTGCTCAGCGATCCGACGAGAATGCGCCTTCTCTACGCGCTTACGCAACGCGAGTTGTGCGTGTGCGACCTCTCAGCAGTGCTGGCTATGACGCAATCCGCGATTTCTCACCAGCTGCGCGTACTGAGAAGCGCACGTTTGGTCCGATATCGTAAGGTAGGCACGATTGTTTACTATTCACTTGGCGACGCCCACGTGGTGCAGCTGATTGACGGCGGAGTCGACCATGCCCGAGAATCACAGCCACGGTGAAGAGAGCTGCTCTGCCTGCGCGACGGACATTTTTGAGGAAAAAGGGCCGTTGTGGAAGCAGAAAGAAGTCGTCGTGATCATAGTAGCCGCAGCCATCTTTGTCATCGGCATCTATGTCGATTTCGGACTCCAACAGCATCTCCTCGCCCAGATCGCATTTCTCGCGGCGACGCTTACCGCTGGATACTCTATTATCAAAAAGGGATTTTTGGGGGTTATTCGAAAGCATCGCCTCGACATGAACCTGCTGATAACGATCGCTGCCGCAGGAGCGTTCGCCATCGGCCACGGCGAGGAGGGGGCGGCGGTGATGCTATTGTTCCTTGTCGCCGAGTTGCTCGAAGACTACGCCGGCGATAGGGCGCGACAAGAAGTCGGGTCACTGCTCAGACTAGCGCCAGAAACAGCGGTCGTTTTGCGCGCGGGGGAGGAGGTCATCGTTCACGCTCACGAAGTCAAAGTGGGAGAAGAAGTCGCTGTGCGGCCGGGTGAGAAAATACCGTTAGACGGTGTCGTCATTAGCGGCAGCTCATCCGTAAATCAGGCCGCCCTCACCGGGGAAAGCGTGCCCGTTGTCAAGTCGGTCGGTGACACGGCGCTAGCCGGTACAGTCAGCGAGGACGGATATCTCGAACTACGCGTCACGAAGAAGTCCGATGAAACGATCCTTTCGCGCATCGTGCAGTTGGTTGATGAGGCTCAGCGGAAGAAGACGCCTACTGAGGCGTTTGTGGACAGGTTCTCGTACTATTACACCCCCGCCGTCATCACACTCGCAGCTCTGGTAGTCGTCATTCCCGTCCTCATCTTTGGTCTACCGTTTGACGAATGGTTTTACAAAGGGCTTGTGCTGCTCGTCATCTCGTGTCCGTGTGCCATGGCGATCTCTACGCCGGTTTCTATGGTGTCGGGACTCACCGCAGCGGCCAAGCGCGGAATCCTCATTAAGGGCGGGAATGTGATCGAGGAGCTAAAGGACGTCAAAGTGGTCATCTTTGACAAGACGGGGACGCTCACCGAAGGACGACTGGCCGTGACAGACGTGATCAATCTGAATGGCGCGACGGAACGCGAAGTAGTGCAGATAGCAGCATCTTTGGAGGCTAAATCGACCCATCCCGTGGCGCAAGCGATCGCGAAGAGGGCAAACGACGACCACGTGGAATTGGTGCCAATCAGTGATTTCAAATCGATTGCCGGAAAAGGCGTCACGGGGAGATTTGACGGCGCGGACTTCTACATTGGTAACCGCAGCTTCCTCAACGGCGTCAACTCGCGCCTGCCTCACGACGTGATCGACCAACTCGAGACTGAGGGAAAGACGCTCACGTTGGTCGGCACCGATACCCACGTCATCGGCGTCATCGGCCTCAAGGACCAAACTAGGGACGCATCAGCAGGGACGCTGCGAGCGCTGAGCGAGCGTGGCATAAAAACCGTCATGCTGACAGGTGACAACGAGCGCGCAGCGGCGGCGACTGCTAATGAACTTCCGCTGAGCGAGTGTTACGCCGAGCTGCTGCCTGAAGATAAGGTGCGACACGTTGAGAAGCTGGCAACGGCCTACAAACATGTCGCAATGGTCGGAGACGGGGTCAACGATGCCCCCGCCATGGCACGCGCACAAGTGGGTATCGCAATGGGCAGCGCCGGCTCCGACGTCGCCATTGAAACTGCCGATATCGCACTGATGCACGATGATCTCTGGAAAGTGACGTATCTCATCGATCTTAGCAAGAAAACAATGTCGGTGGTCAGAGAGAACGTGACCGCAGCGATCCTCATCAAGGCGTCGTTTGCGGTGCTCGCCTTTCCAGGAATCATCACCCTCTGGCTTGCCATCGGAGTCGGTGACATGGGGCTAAGCCTCGCAGTTATCCTTAACGCGTTGCGGATCGGCAGCAAGCGGTAATGGGCATGTGGTGTTTATCGCCTGTTGAAGAAGACGTTTCCGGTGTATTTTGGCGAGCGCGGGGATATCTGCACAGATAAGCCTTCCCGTTGCGCGTGTTTAAGCGCTTGTGTTGGCCGGGGCATTTGTGAGGCAAATTTATTAACCGGAATCCTGCATGAATGGATGATGCGCGGCCTCCTCGTTGCTGGAACGCAAAGCGGGATCGGAAAGACCACAATTACGCTCGCCATCCTGAGAGCGCTTAAGGACTCAGGATACACCGTGCAGTCATACAAAGTCGGCCCAGATTTTATCGATCCAAGTCACCTCGAAAAGGTGACCAACGCGCCGTGCTACAATCTAGATTCGTTCATGATGGGTGAGGAAGGCGTCAAGAGAGAGTTTGCAAAGTGCAACGCGGACTATGCAGTCATAGAAGGGGCGATGGGCATGTACGACGGGATATCGAGCGACGCAAAGATTGCAGATATTCTAAGGGTCCCTGTTCTTCTTGTGATTGACGCGAGCGCTTCTTCTGAAAGCGTTGCGGCACAGGCCTTGGGGTTCATCAGGTATTCGTCTTATACCCCTTACCGGCTGGCGGTCGCCGGGATCATAGCAAACCGCGTCCGCAGTCAAAAGCACGCTGAAAGCATTCGCCGGGCGTTAGCTGCAATAAATGTCCCGCTGATGGGGGTCGTTGCTGCGGACGCTGAAGGAATTCCGTCTCGGCACCTCGGATTGTACATGGGGTCCGAAACGTCGTTGCCCGGCGCTACCCTAAAGGCAATCTACGACTCACTCGATATCGAGTCCATCAAACGGTTAACCACGCAGATCGCGGTCGATAAGCCGGAGGAGCTGCGCCACACAACCGATACGCTGATCGGGATCGCATATGACGCCGCATTTTGTTTCTACTATCGCTCAAACATTGAAGCGATTCAAAAGCGCGCGCAAGTGGTCTATTTTTCTCCGATGCGCGACGAGCTGCCGGACGTAGATGGGTTGTACTTCGGCGGCGGTTATCCCGAACTTTATGCTGCGCAGTTGAGCGCAAATAACCACCTTCTCAAAGATGTCAAAACAAACGCAGACGACGGCATGCCCGTATACGGCGAGTGCGGGGGGCTTATGTATCTGTCGCGCACACTCTCTACGGTTGATGGTAAGAGCGTCTCACTGGGAAACGTGCTCCCTCTGGACGTCCAAATGACGAGGAAAAGGCAAGCATTGGGACACGTCGAAGTACAGGCCATTGCCGATTGTGCGATCGCACGCAGCAGCGACATCCTTCGGGGCCACGAATACCACTACTCGACTGCATCCGTTGATAACGACGCGCGATTCGCTTATCGCGTGACGACAGGTAAAGGAATCGACGGGCGTGACGGCATCACGGAGGGCAACGTTGTGGCGTCATATCTGCACGCGCACGTTTACTCGATGCCGCACGGGTTTGACGTGTTTGTCGCCAACGCCAACACTTTTGCCCGGTCGTAGAAGCAGTTAATGCGGCAAATTTCCGTTTAACGAGCTGCGTGCCAGCATTCGTTGTCTATTGGCCAGACGTCAGCCGCTAAATCCTCAACATATTTATCCGAGTGCGCCTGTTACACTACAACGCAGAGGAGCTCAGATTGATGCTAAGTGGTGGACCGACGAAAGCAGAAATTATCGCAATTGCCTTGGACAAACTGCAAATTGAGGATGGTGAGACCTTTGCCGATATAGGGTGCGGCACGGGAAACGTATCGAAAGCTGCCACGAGGTTCACCGACAAGATTATCGCGGTAGACAAGCGATCACAAGCAATAGAGGTCGCAAAGAAAAACCTGGCTGACGCTTCCGTATCGACGGTAACCCTTTTGTGGGGCGAAGCTCCCGATGTGCTTCATCCGTATCGGGATACCATCGACAAAGCGTTCATCGGAGGCACCACAGATTTCAAGCGCGTGATCGATTTCCTCATACCGCACTGTACGCGTCTTGTTCTTAATGCGGTTCGTCTTGAACTGGCTGCTGAAGCAGTTTGGTATCTAAAAGATGCTGGGATTTACGACGAAGCGCTGCTGATCAACATAGCGCGGGCTCGTGAGCTTGAGGATCTGACGATGTTCAGTCCGTATAACCCTGTCTTTATGGTGGTGGGCTCATGTTAATTGGTGTGGGTTTGGGACCCGGAGATCCAAACTTGTTGACGCTAGAGGCTGTAAATGTACTGAAATCAGCGACGAAGGTATTCGTGCCAGGACACATGTCGTATGAACTGGCCAAACCGTATTCGGATCCCGAGATTCTGAGGTTTCCGATGACCCACGATAGGGAACAGCTCCACGAAGCCTGGGATGAAAATGTGAAAATAATTTCAAAACACGCGGCCGTCGGAAAAACAGCCTTCGGAGTACTAGGAGACCCGAATATTTTTAGCACGTTTTCACACATAGCGACGATAATGAAAAGAGATCAGCCACAAATTCAAGTCGAGACTGTGCCTGGGGTGAGTGCGATCACGGCTTGTTTCTCGCTGCTACACGAATCCATTGACGCTTCTTTTGTGGTGTCTGATCGATCAGCCGTGCAATCCACCCTAGTTCTCAAAGCCTCGAAACCGCGGGAAATTGCGGCGTCACTTGAGCAGGAGGGATTTTCAGACCTTACACTGCTCGAGAGCGGATTCACCAAGAGAGAACGATGCTATAAAGGAGACTTCCCTGCAAGAAGCGAATACTTCAGTATGATCTACGCCAAACGTGTATGACAGTTTACTTCGTTGGAGCGGGACCAGGCGATCCGGAGCTTATTACTGTCAAAGGTAAAAAACTCGTTGAGCAAGCCGATTTGATTATTTACGCTGGATCCTTGGTAAACCCGGCTGTGCTTTCACAGGCCAAGGGGCGAACCGTAGATAGCTTCGGCTTAACACTCGAGCAAATAACTGATCTAATTGTCAGTGCGTCGCGTGAGGGCCGGACAGTCGTTCGACTTCATAGCGGAGACCCGACGATTTATAGCGCGGTCAGGGAGCAGATTCTTGCGTTGAACCCATATGGCATTGAATGCCAAATCGTACCGGGCGTCTCCTCTGTTTTTGCATCAGCCGCGGCACTTAGCAGGCAGCTCACCAGCGAGACGCTTGTTATCACGCGGCCTTCCGGAAAAACCCTAGAGACAGATCAGTTGGTAGAGCTATCAGATCTTAATCCAACAATGGCCATTCTTCTTGGGATCGATAAAATTGAGGACATCATGAAGCGGGTCCACTATGCGCCTGAGACCCCTGTGAGTGTCGTGTATCACGCATCCTGGGACGACCAGGTGATAATCAATGGCACCGTTTCAGACATCGCTCCCAGGGTGCGCGAAGCCGGGATCGCAAAATCAGCGATCATACTAATTGGCGAACAACTCAATCCTGAGGGTGACAGGAGGTCGTATCTATACTCTCCAAAGATTTGAAGATCGCTATCATTTGCTTCGATCGAAACCGTAGTCGGGCTGAAAAAATCGAATCTGCAATAGGGGGGGACATCGTCCTTTATGAGCAGGATGCTTTCAAAAGGGCATTTGAGCTTTATGACGGAATAATTGCCATCATGGCTACCGGTATTGTGACAAGAAAGATTGCCCCCCTTCTGACAGAAAAATGGATTGATCCTCCAGTAGTCGCGATAGATGATCAATTGACCTATGCAATCCCTATGTTGGGGGGCCATCACGGTGCAAATGCCATTGCGCGTGAACTTTACACGAAGGACGTTGTGCGGCTTCCGGTCATCTCCACCGCCACAGAAGCGAATGACGTTGCGAGCGTAGAGTCGATGGCGTCTGCGCTAGACCGCACCATCATAAATCGAAAGTCTACGAAGTCGATCAACGCGTCGTTGCTCCACCAACCCGTCGACACGGTACAGTTGAGTGGACCAAAAGTTGTTATCGTTGACCATGATGTGGCGATCCTCTCACATAACGAAGGCACGCGCTTAGTAGTCGGGGTGGGATCTCGCAAAGGGATTGACAAAGCAGCGGTATTGCAGGCTATTGACGCAGGCCTCGGCGAAATTGATGCATCAATAGATGATGTCAAAGTTGTTGCAACTGCATTCGTTAAGTCACACGAGCAGGGAATAATAGACGCGATTAGTGAACTGGAGAAACCGATTGCCTTTGTGCCAAAGAGCGTTATTAATTCCTCCAGAAGCCAAACAAAGTCACGTGCGGCTATAATTGGCCTCGCAGGAGTTGCCGAGCCGTGCGCACTCGCGCTATCAAGTCTAAAAGAGCTTGTGCTCACTAAAAAATCGTATGGAGGAGTAACCGTTGCCATCGCGCGGTAGGATCCAGATAATAGGCATTGGCCCCGGGTCGATCGAAGATATGACCGTGAGAGCCGTGAACGCCATCGCCAATTCGGAGTACATCGTAGGTGTTGCGTCTTACATAGAACAGGTGTCATCACTGCTAAGCCATCAAAAAGTTGTACAAAGCGGCATGGGAGGGGAAGTACAACGGGTGAAGCAAGCGATTGAGCTGGCCGAAGCGGGACACGTCGTCTCGATCATAAGTGGGGGGGACCCCAACGTGTATGGGATGGGGGGGCTTGTGCTGGATATGCTGGCAGCGACAAATAAATCAATCGATTTTGAGGTTGTTCCTGGCGTTACAGCAGCAAATGCTGCTGCAGCGATGCTTGGGGCGCCCCTTTCTGGTGACTATGTAAGCATCAGTCTGAGCGATTTGTTGACCCCTTGGGAGGAGATTGAGAGGCGTGTGGCAGGAGTGGCAGATTCAGGCTTTATTATTGCTCTGTACAATCCCAAGAGCAGAAAGAGGAAGAGTAACTTGACGCGCTGTGTCGAACTGCTTATGCCGTACCGAGCGAGCGTACCCGTAGGGGTTGTGAAAAATGGCAGGAGGCCAGGCGAGACTACAATTGTGACGACTTTGGATGCCTTGATGGATCACGAGAGCATGATTGACATGCACACCACCATCATAGTCGGAAACAACGAGTCTTTCGTCTGGCGAAACAACATAGTGACACCGAGGGGGTATAAGAAAAAATATGACTACTAAGGAGGAAGGGAAGACAATGAATCACGCCATGGGCGCAAGTACTGATGAAGCGCGACGCATCGCCCAGCTTTCCCAACAGATAATCGGAGACATTGTTACCGATAACAGTCCGGAAGGGAGCATTAAGCAACGCGTCGTGATGGCAACCGGCAATCCTCAGTTCATAGATCTGTTAAGGTTCTGTCATCATCCGATAGCGACAGGCGTGGCCGCGATGCGTGGTGGGGCCAATGTCTATGTCGACATCAACATGGTACGTATAGGCATCTCAAAAGACATCCAGCGCCTGGGTGGCCACGTCACCTGTGAGCTTCCGGACAGCGACGCTAGCTCAGATCAAGAGCTCACACGAGCATCAGCTGGTTTGTTAAAGTTGCGAGATAGACTTACAGACGCGATTGTTGTCGTAGGTAATGCCCCGTCTGCAGCCATAACTCTCACATCGATGGTGAAGGAAGGATGTAAACCTGCGCTTATCGTGGCAACGCCTGTGGGTTTTGTCAACGCGGCCCGGTCCAAAGAACTCATTAGAGAGCTCACTATCCCTTCAATAACGACCGTCGGCACTCAAGGCGGAACACCGGTCGCTGTTGCGATAGTAAATGGGCTAATATCAATGGCGCTGCAACGAAGTAGCCGAGAATGAAACTACTCTTGGATCCCGTTTCCGACCTCATAGTCCCTAACCGATGGATACGCCGATCGAATATCCCGTTCGATGAACTTAAGCGACGCATCGAGAGCGGGCTGTACGTGATGACTGCATCGGGCACGTTACTTAAACGCGGACTCACGACTGGAACCACGGCAGCTGCCGCAGCAAAAGCTGCAGTTCTTTCGCTGATAAGGCCAGTGAATTGCGTCAAGATCCTAACCCCCGTCAAGCTTAGGGTATCTGTCAGGGTCAGTTCTGATAGTGGGTGGGCAGCTGCGTCTAAACCGGCGAGCGATTATCCACACGACGAAACTGCAGGGATCGTCTTTGAAGCTAGAGCTGAACGAGCTGAAAAGATACTCCTACGCGCGGGAGAAGGCATCGGAGTCGTAAAAAAGCACGGTTTGCGAGTGCCATGCGGGATGCCTGCCATTAATCCTGAAGCACGATGGTCGATCGAAAATGCTATACAAGAAGCCATGCGTGGTTGCAGGTTAAACGGAGCTATTGTCAGCATCTCAGCAATAAACGGTGAAGATATCGCTAAGAGAACGCTGAATGAAAAGGTCGGCGTTTTTGGTGGGATCTCAGTCCTTGGCACCAGCGGATTTGTTGAACCTTGGAACGAACGTTTGATTGAGTCAGCAGAGGATCTCATCAAACACTCAACTCGAATCGCATTAACGACGGGTCGGACTGGACTTCGATACGCAAAGATGAATTTCCCGACTTACACGCCGATTCTCGCGGGAGGGAATCTCGACCGATTATTCAAAATAGCTGAAGGGAAGGACGTGGTCATAGTGGGCCTGCCCGCACTTATTATTAAGTGGGGCAAACCCGACGTATTGCGCGGAACTGGTGCTGCGAACGTGCAAGAACTTTTTGAGCGAGATCCTCACGGACAAGAGGTGAACGCTGCGTTGAACAACTTAAAAGCGCGAACAGAAGCCCAGATTGTTATAATCAATCGCGAGGAGAGAGTCGTTCGCGCCTTTTGATCTGCAGTACTCAGTAGAGGGGAGAACATGAAAGTAGTCGGTGTCGGCGCTGGACCTAGGATGCTTACCGAGAGGGGCATCGAAGCTATCAAAACCGCTCACCACGTCTACGGTTCTGCTAGAGCGTTGAAACTAGCGGACCAATATATACGAGGAGAGCGAATCACGCTGGAGAATTACGAAACGCACTTTGACGATGACGCGTGCATTCTTTCTACGGGAGATCCGATGCTTTCAGGGCTTGGCAAGAAAGCGCCATCAGACGCCGAAATCATTCCCGGAATATCCTCTTTGCAGCTAGCCTGTGCTCGGCTGAAGGTGGATGCAACTGATCTTATGGTCATAACCATCCACGGCCGGGCGCAACGTGAGTCGAAGGAAAAACTGCACAGAATCTTGCGCTTTAAGCAAGATCTGTTTATTCTTACGGACCCGAGCTTCGACGTGAGCGATATTTGCGGCTATTTGGACGTTCTTGGATATGACGGGGAGGTCATCGTTCTTGAAGATCTCGGATATGAGACTGAAAAAGTGTCTTTCGGCCGAATTGTAAGCCCTCCAGAGCGACGATCGAGTCTCTTTTGTTTAATCATTCGCAACCTTGCAAAAAACAGCCATTAGCTCGCGCTATCGCGAAGTCAGAGTTTGGGCGGAAGTCATGCAAACGCGCTAACGTCCCCCGTTGTCAGCTATGATAGCGTTGACGATAGTCTTAGGTTAAGCATGATTTGCACCATACGCCTTTCGCAAATGCGGCGGCCTCTTTGTCGTTCTGTCCCCAATGTGGTGAGCGGTACAACACACCGAGCGTTTGCTCACCGTTATCAGGAGTCTGTTATCATTAGTTGCACCACTTCGCCGATGTTTCGGTTGATTCTGTTCTGAGGGGCCCCAACAACTATTTAACACGTTCAGCGATAAGAAGTGCTGAAACTTCACCTTGTTTCTGTGGGGGTATACCTTACAGGAAGCACGTGCACGGTAGGACATGACACGGTTTATAATGATCTGGGGGACTGCTTCGCACGTTGGCAAGAGTATCATAGCAGCGGCTCTATGCAGGCTCTTGGCAAACAGCGGGTTTAAAGTGGCGCCTTTTAAATCACAAAATATGAGTCTGAATTCATGGGTGACTAAGGACGGCGACGAGATCGGAATAGCTCAAGCCGTACAGGCTTGGGCTGCTAAAGTTGAACCGTCAGTGCACATGAATCCGGTATTGTTGAAGCCCAAGGGCGATTTGATTTCACAAGTTATCGTCCAAGGCAAACCCATTGGTGATAGAACGGTAGGCGAGTACTATGCTACAATAGATGCCATCTTTAAGCATGTGTGCGAATCCCTCGCAAAGCTTGCTCGCTCATATGAGGTAATCGTCATTGAAGGTGCCGGAAGTCCTGCTGAGATCAACCTCTACGACCGTGATATCGCGAATCTGCGGGTTGCGCGAAGTGTCGACGCACCTGTAATTCTCGTTGGCGATATCGAGCGAGGTGGTGTCTTTGCAAGCCTGTACGGCACCGTTCAGTTGCTCCCCGAGGAAGATCGGCATCGAATCAAAGGTTTTATCATTAACAAATTCAGAGGTGATGTTGGACTTCTCGAGGCTGGAATTGCGGAGCTTGAAAAGCTCACTGGTATCCCCGTTCTCGGTGTCATTCCTTTTGTGAACGTAAATTTGCCTTCTGAGGACTCCGTCTCTCTAGCGGACAAGTCCCCCGCCTTACACCGTGCATTGGACATTGCGATAATCAGGCTTCCCCATATCTCTAATTTCACCGACTTTGAACCCTTGGAGAAGTACGCTCAAGTCCGCTACGTGTCATTGGCCGGCAATCTTGGCACACCAGATGCCGTGATTATTCCCGGCACAAAGAACACTATCGACGATTTGCTCGAAATGCGCAAGTCTGGTATGGACAGGCGGATCATTGCGAAGGCGGGGCTAATCCCGATCATTGGCATCTGTGGCGGATTTCAAATGCTCGGTGAAACGATAACTGACGAGGGCTTTGAGGGCACGCAAAACGAACGTAAGGTCACAGAAGGGCTGCAATTGCTGCGCGCTCACACCGTTTTTGAGACGCTTGGGAAGGAGACGAAACAGGTGGAAAAACACGTTACTGGACATGGGCCACTTCTCGACTGCTTACGACATAAAAAAGTACGCGGATACGAAATCCACATGGGCACCACAACCTCGGATCTTCCAATTTTCGGAGATGATGGCGCTCAGGATGAAACAGGCCTTGTCTTGGGCACCTACTTGCACGGGTTGTTCCATAATGACAACTTTCGCGCCGCATTGCTGAAGTACCTTCACTCGAAACACCTCGAGCTTTGTCGCGTAACAAGTCTCAGTCCGCTGTCGCAAACTATCCGTGAGCTAGGTCAATATTCTGAGGAGGCAGAGGACCCGTTTGATGAGATAGCGGGTGTAGTAGCGCAACACGTCGATGTGCAAGCGCTGTATTTAATTATTGGATTGTAACAAATGCCCACTTAGCCCCTTATTCAGGCGCGCGCTCTTTTGACAATGGATTGCATTTCACAGGCACGACAAGCGATGCGATTATTGTTCATGGCATAAAATGGCGCGTCTATCTGGGTAATTGTTGGCTAAAAGTAGTGCGAAAGTATGGCAAAATTTAGCGGGCACGAAGTGCATTGATGCTGCTGTAGAAGATTGCAGCGGGGCCCGTCACCGCGTCCGTTTTACCGCCACTACGAAGCCGTGGATACTACGATAAAAGCGTTGATGTGTTACAACCAAGCTAATATCATGAGAATCAAAAAACAGAAGAAGACTCTATTTACCTGATTCGAAAGCTAATAATGCTTGTTCTCTCTGCATCTTGATAATAAATATCAATACTTTATTTGTTGATGTTATAGCGCTAAGAGAGCCGGTTTTTAGAGGAGGTATTATTAAGAGTTCAGAATCATCAACCACCAGTATGAACAGGTTATCTAAGTCTACTATATCCTTTAAATTGGCACGGGACCGCCTTTGTAACTCTGTTTCAGTTTCATGATGCTGACGCTCTAAAATCTGGCTTTTTTCAATTATCTGGATTTTCACATTACTTTTTTTGGATAAGTGTTCCAATCGTTTTTTTGTATCTTGACCATCTACGATTAACAAGTCTATTTTAATGTTCTTTTTTGCGACCTTTTCTATATACTCTAGGTATCTTCCTGATGTTTCGCAGTTTATGCTCTCCCGAGCGTCATTTA
>PMIN01000146.1 GCA_003158275.1 Methanobacteriota archaeon | reverse complement strand
GAGATGATTCGAACCCGAATGGCATCATTTTGTGCCCCTGAAGCGTATTTTATCATCGGCGCCATACTTAGCCCCATAAGCACGGCGAGAATAACACTCACCGTCACCATGATGCTGAAGCTGCCGAACTCGTCTGGGCCCAGTGCGCGTGCCGCTATAATGCTGAATGCAAGCGTCACTAGTGCTCCGACAAGCGTGCCGACCGCCACCTGCGAGGTGCTCACGAAGAACCTTTGAGCTTCGCCGCCCATCTCTTCCTTGAAGATAAGTTCGTACGGCGCGCTGAGCAGACGATAGCCGAATTGCCTAAGGTTTGCCACGAGTGGAACCGAGACAGAATTGGCTTTGTTTGGTATATAATTTGAGCAGCATCGACTCTTCAAGACTGGCAACATTATTACTTGGCATAGCTTATCGTCACCTGTGCAACTGCTCCGCACGCACAAGATAGGCCTTCATAGTTCGAAGCTGTCTCACGCCTACCCGATCATTCGGCTCCCGCGGGAGTTTCAAGGGCTTGTCGGCTCCAAAGTGGGGATATATCAAACGGTGCACGAAGCTGCCCTCGCTTTTCTCGTCAAAGTTGTTGAACATGCAACAGAAAAGCTCAGCACGGGCTCGAATTCGAAAAAAAGAGCGTTTAAACGGCGAAGGTCGGGCGTTCGAATCCACTCAGACGTCTATTCTCGTTTTTGTGAACTTTAGACCTGCGTTTTAAAGAAGAAGCTATTGATGCCTTTTGATTAGTTATTGGGGAGCTGATAGCCTTTTACCAATCAGTTTCTAAACCTTGATCAACAAAGTCCAAGGCCTGCAGAGTAAGTGATCTCTTCGTTCTTTTCCGCAGATTGCCTCGCGACCATGCAGAACGGATCACGTAGTTTTCTCGGGTCAACTTATCCTTGTTCGATCAACCGTTTGCTCATCACGTAGCACTCCGTCAAGACGTTAGGACAATTGCAGCTGCGATCAAATCCAGGCGGGACTGCGCTGCAAATAACAGGGCTCACCCGTGTCGCCCTAGGAAGGGAGAGGGCGACGCGACCTTACTAAAAGGCGAGCAAGTTTGCTTCTGTTTAATCATTGTGTGAGATTTTGGTCGAATCGCATGCGGGAATCACAATTTATCCTTGCCAGTCCATATCGTTAAGAAATCTTAAGTACTCATCCGTTTTTGTCCATTCATTAAAAATTTCGAGGACAGCATCTCCGTGTTGCTGAATTTGGACGGCCCTGTCCTCCTCGTTAAGAACCGTGAACTTCGCGCAGGCTGGGCTGTTTGATTCCCAATTAATGAGTGTGATAAGCGCTTCAATGTGTTCGCCAGCCGATGCTGACTTGGACACGAGTATAAACATTAGTCTGTGAAATTGCTTCATGGTCTCCCAATCCGTCGTGTCCAAGGGTTCATTCTTCTCATCGCCTAAGATCGGGGCCGGGCACGCCTTTTCAATACAGGCGTTCAGCTTTATCATCAGATCGTACAGCTTCGGCGTCGGCACGTTTGTTAGGTCGCGCCTTTCCAGCTCCTCGGTCACGCGCTGCAGTTCCGCGCCGTACCGCTCCAACTTGTCCTTCGTTATCAGCCGGTACCGCTCTTGCAAGGCTCCAAGCTCTGTCGCTTTTAGGCCCTCGAGCTCTTCTTTGTACTCCCTTTCCCATGTTGCTAACGTTCGCCTTGAGGTGCCGATCTCCTTTTCGATCGTCCTCAGCGACTTCTCTTGAGCTCGTAGCTTAAGGAACTTCTGTCTTGTATCCAGATCTTTCATGTGTATCGCTCCATATGTGTTCAATAGCTTCGCTCGAACGAAGACCACAAGAAGGAAGACGCAGACAACCATCCAAGGCTATATAATAATAGGTCGATAGTCTTCTGTGTCTAACTTCGTGGGGCAGGCCGTGATTGTTCTTAAGCTCCCGGCCTGCTTTCACTTAAGAGGTAATTAGAAAGCACTATATAAACCCGATCACGCGATCTCGACGTAGCGCCGTTCTTTACATTTTTTTATAAAAAATCAGAACTTGCATTCAACCCAGCCAGGCCACCGACGCGGAACTAACCAGGCCGTGCATCACTGAGCCGCTTTGCTCCCTTGTTTTTGGTGCACGCGTGGCCGCTTTGTGTGCATACAGGTGATATACGAACATCACGTCAGCTAGTCGCTGCGCTTGGCGTACATTGTGCTCTGCTATGCAATCCCAGTTCCTCCTCTTCGCAAACATTGCCGCACAGCGGTAGCAAGTTTATATCGGGCGTATGTTTGTTGTCAGTCTGAACTAACTATTTTAGCAGCGGGGCCTGTCGTACGTAATCGAGGTGCAACGATGAAAATACTCGGAATAAACAGCAGTCCGCGTGGGAAGAACAGTCGGACGCTTAAGCTGGTTGACGCTGTCTTAGACGGTGCGAGGCAGCACGGAGCAGAAACGGAACTGGTTGATATTGGCGCACTAGACATACGGTATTGTCTAGGGTGTCTAGTTTGTTACGCTGAAGGCGAGTGCGTCCAGGAGGACGATCTCGCTGAATTGGTAGACAAGATGCTCAGTGCCGATGGCATCGTGCTCGGGTCGCCTGTGTACATGCACGGCGTGACAGCGCAACTTAAGACAGTGATCGATCGCATGGCCGATGCCATTCATTGTCAGTTGCTTTCGGGTAAATATGGCTGTTCCGTGGCCACGTGCGGTGGTTCCGGTGATGCAGAAGTGCTCGACTACATGAACCATTTCCTGAATGAACTAGGCGTCGTGACGGTAGGGCAGGTCGGCGTTGCCCTTGACAGGAATCCCGCTGCGCTTGACGCTGCTATCAATGAGGCGTTCAAGCTTGGAACGACGCTCGCAGAATCGATCCAAACAAAGCGCTCGTATCCGGCGCAGGAGAAGGAGATCGCAGCGAGAAGAGCGTTTTTCGCGCAACTAATCGAGGCAAACAAGGCGGACTGGGTTCATCAGTATGAGTATTGGGTGGAGAAGGGTTGGATGTGACTGTCTCCCCCAACTCGAGCGCAAGCGTTCGCAAATACGATCCCTCAAGCCGTTCGGCTCTGCCGAGGCAGTAGCTGCACGCTGCCCCCTATATTACCACATACCGTAGTAGGGCGTCTCGCCTCGCTCGTTCCACGCTTTCTATTAGCTATTCTAGCGGTATTGTGTGAATGTAGGCAGCAAAGAGCTTGTAGAAGGCCCTCTCTTCTCGCCTTTATTGATCCGGGCGTGATTGCTTGTACGAGTGGCGAATTCGTGCTGAACGCGATAACCCAACTGCAAGTATGTGCTCTCAAAGCGACCGCTGACGCGGTATGTCTCAACGAGGGAACGCGTTTCTATGAATGTGCACGTTAACACATCAAAAAAGGCGGCATAAATCGGTATCTTTAAGTCGTGTGTGTAAGCCAAAACGGTAGGCAACACTTAGAATAAACCGACCTTGGCACTATTCCTTGAGCCGACTTACGTATACGAGCGCGTTATGGATAACAAAAAGTTCTGCGAGAAATGTGGCGTGAGGAATCAACCGTACGCCGCATTTTGCGCAGATTGCGGTGCGTCGTTCATCGCCCCAGCACGGCTATCGCTCCGCCCGTCTCTCCAACCTCCCCCAAAAAAGNNTGTTATCGCTCATAGCGGGCTCGTTTCCCTTCGGCAGCAGCGGTAACACTGCTTCAGACCCAGCCTCTCCACCGCACCCGCTGCACGCGCACCTAATCGTTTGTGTCGGAGATTCAATCACGGAAGGGTTTTCTGACCCCAATAACTGGCCGTATCATCTCAAAACACGCCTCGGCGGGGATTGGGAGGTAGTCGATCAGGGCGTCGGCGGGGCTAAGACGGCGGATATGCTCGCCCGTATAAACACGGCCCTTGCGTTAGACCCGCATTTCGTCATTATCATGGGCGGTACGAATGACATAGTGAATGGTGAAGTGCCGCTTGCAACTACACAGGCGAATATCGTGGCGATGTGCAGTCGTGTCGAATCCTACGGCGCCGTGCCTGTCCTGTGTACCGTCATACCGAGCAGTTACCACCTCGCGGAACGGGATAGTTTGAACGCGTGGATAGTTGAGTACGCCAATTTGAAGGGATACCCCGTCATCAATTTTTATCCAGTCATAGACAACCCATTGAATCCTGGACATTCAAATCCTGCGCTCGTAATGGCTGACGGCGTGCATCCGAACCCCGCAGGATATACTGCGATGGGGAATGCAATCGACCTCGCCATCTTTACGGAGGGGCGCTAATCTAGGTTAAGCGGCTTTGAATGTCGCCCCCGGCCCTTAATTTTCTTAAGAGGCGGGGTCAAGAGGCAGAAAATGCATGTCGCGGATCAAGGGACATTCCATTCTTGGCGACCTGCAAAAATTTACCGAGCAGCACGGCCATACAATTCAATGGGAGCCGTCAAATCGCGCTTATATTCTCACTCACGGTGTATCGGGCGTTGACGGGCGATTTTACAAGCATCCGCTTCCTGATTCGGTTTATGACATTTATATAAAGTACTGGGAAGGCCCAGGTTAAAAACCTGAGCTAGGCACGTTCATGCAAGTTCTAGGTGTTTCGGCACGCCCCTTCGCGTAACGAAAGAGAGGTCGGAGGGCGCTAACGCTTTCTCTTCAATGCGTACGCGATGATTATGAGTCCGACAAGAGCGAGCGTGACGTCGAAGCCGGGTATCCCATGACTTGTCGCCGCAGCTCCGTTGCCGATTGCGTAGACGTTGCTGTCCTCGCTCCCTACATACACCGTGCCGTTAACGACAGCAGGTGAGGATTCCACCCCGGCCGCGGTTGCAAAGCTCCACAGCTTCGCTCCGTTGCTGGCGTTGAGCGCGTAGACGTTGCTGTCATCGCTCCCCACGTAGACGACGCCGTTGGCGACTGCGGGAGAGGAGTAAACCGTGAACCCGGTTGCAAAGCTCCACAGCTTCG
>PMIN01000054.1 GCA_003158275.1 Methanobacteriota archaeon | reverse complement strand
GCGTGCTGGTCGTGGAATTTGATCGAAACAGCGTTGAATTTGCGCTCGAATTAACGAAGGTAACAGGTCGGGTGATTTTACTGTCACCCCTGGAACAGCTCGCGGTGAATGATGAATTAAAGACTTTGGTAAAACGATCCGATATTAAACATTTGAAACAGGCAGAGCTTATGGAAGTATCCGGGGGTTCAGAGGTGGAAAAGGTGCGGATCCACGACCTTGATGAGGATGAAGAATATGACTTGGTTGTGGACGCCGTTGTGGTCCCTCCGTGAACTATCGTTGAATAAAGGCGATTTGTTCCTCTTTTTTAACAGCTCTTTGGAACTTCGGGCAGCCTACAAGTGATACGTCGGGCTTTGAGATAGTTAAGAAGAAATCTCGTAGATTCTTTGTTCCTTTTTTCGATTTTCTTTGATTTCTAGCCGGTTTTTCTCGATGCCTCCCTTCCTCGAAAAAATGCCTTAGAAAGTCCCAAATCCTCCGTCTTCACACGACAAAGACAAATAAGAGTTACATAGAAAGCGAGTTGCGTCTCTCGCGGGTTAAGCTAATACTGTCGCCTATATCAGGCGGAGGGAGAGACGGTATGTTCCTTGTTTGAGTGACTGAATACTTGGATTCTATCATCGAATAATTACCACAAGATTCAAAATGACGTTTTTGGAGAATACAGACTGCCCACCGCTGCTTCGATTCTGCTCAATGCCTCCTCTAGAATGGCCCGAGGGCAAGCGATGTTCATTCTCTGAAATCCCGCTCCACCAGCACCGAAGACAAAGCCATCATCAAGACCTACCCTGGCCTTCCCCCGCATAAAGCCCCTCAATGCCATGCTATCCATTCCCAGCTCCCGGCAGTCAAGCCAGACAAGATAGGTCCCCTGCGGCTTGATGACTTTGATTTTCGGTATATTCTTCTCAAAGTATTCGGTCACAAAGTCAAGGTTGCCCTGCAGATAAGAAAGAAGCTGTTCCAGCCACTCGTCCCCGAAACGGTAAGCAGCTTCGAGCGCCGTTAAACCAAAAACGTTCGGCTCTGGCTGAATACCAGTTCTAGCGTTTAGGAAATCATCCCGGAGTCTCTCATTGGGGATGATAATGGAAGAAGCCGTGAGCCCGGCGAGATTAAAGGTCTTGCTAGGTGCCATGCAGACCACGCAGTTCTGTTCAAACGCCGGTGAAATTGAGGCAAAAGGAGTGTGTGTGTATCCGTTGAAGAGTAGTTCGCAATGAATTTCATCGGAGATTACTTTGGCTCCGTGGCTGATGACAATCTCCCCCATCCGGCTCAATTCCTCCTTGGTCCACAAACGACCTACTGGGTTGTGTGGGTTGCTCAAGACTATAGCCTTTATTCGGTTAGCTGAGGAATCCATACCAACTCGGGGCTGGAAAAGTCCTTCAAGGCCCGCATAATCCATTTTATAGCAACCATCTACCAATTTAAGTTCGTTGTTAACGATGTGACATCCGCTGGACGTCACTGCTGGGAAAAAAGGATAGTAGACCGGCGGTTGCAGAATGATTTCGTCGCCCGGACGGGCAAGAGCTCTGACCGCTGCATGAAGCCCGGGAATGACACCGGGGGTAAAAACTACCCATTCCGGTTGGATGCTCCATTTGAACTTCCGCTGCATGCGGTCAACAACAGCTTCGGTGGCGCTTGGACCTGCCTGAGTGTACCCATAAAACTCGTGCTCTGCGCGTTTCTTCAGCGCCTGCACAATCGGTCGCGCAACTGGGAAATCCATGTCGGCAATCCACATCGGAATGACGTCATCGCTACCAAATACCGCTTTAACGTTATCCCATTTGACGCTATTGGTATTGCTCCTATCATACATGCGGTCAAAATTGTATTTCATTAGTTAGTCCCTTAAAATGTCAATAAAGCTAAGGACACACAAAACATAACGCTGATGTTATGTGCTGCGGATAAAACTCGCGTGCTTTGCGGATGAGCTGCAGCCGTTCAGAGAACATAGATTACGTCCTTCCAATACTGCGCATACACATTGTACACGTGCTCAGGCCGCGGGTGCTTGTAATTTTTCCAATCAATTCCACTCACGTTGTGTGTCATAATATATGCACGATATGGCTGATCCCACTGTATAATAACACCATGTTGCTCCGTGAACTTCCTTAGATTACAACTTTTTTTTACACGTCGCCTTTAAAACAATATGTTTACCGGCACACCCTCCTCTCGAAACCTTTCTTGAACTTGCCCCCTTTTCAGCAAAGAACCGATCCTCGATCGCCCACTCCAAGGTATTTTCCCGGTAGATGCGGTTTGTATAGTGATAGTTCAGCTGATCCACCGGGGGCGCCCACTGATCAGGAAGATGCCCAAGCGAATCATACGATCGCGCGATACGTAATAAGTGTGGGTCTAACCGACGGCGACGTCCACTTCAATTACCTTCTTTACGCGGTCGCGCTGGGAGAGCAGAAGCTCGAGCGCGAGGGGGGAAACTCCCGCCGCGGGATCATCACTTGACACTGCTCGGCCCGAGTCGCTAGTTCTCTTTGGATGAGATGACTTATGAAGTGCTTTCGGTCGCAGATTACTTCGCCGTACCAGGGGCACACGCCGTGACAACGCGCGAGCAGCTCCTGTGCCTGCGAGAGGTCGAGCTGAGCTATGAATGCCGCGGTCGGGCCATCCGCGTACAAGGGCGCTGCCCACGACGTGACCAACGCGGCGGTATATTCGAGCTTCATCTTCTCGCCTCGTTGCGCCATCTAGTCTCCGTCTACGCACTTGGCGGCTGCGCTTACTACAGCGCTCAACGTCCTTGGTCTTAGTACTTGTCAAGCAGGAGTTCTACTTCTTGCTCAAATGTGAGACTTTCCATTGCTGCCAGCTCTGCATTTTTCACCCCGACGTACGCGCGAGCAAGTTCCTTCCCAAGCGCAGCCAAGATGACATCATCGCTTTTGAGAATTCCGAGGGCATCGCTCGCACACGAGGGGAGGGGTGAGATGTTGAGCTCCTCAAGCTCGCTCGGCGACAAGCTACTGGGATCGAGTTGGATCGGGGCGCTTAGTTCCAAGCATCTTTCGATCCCGTCTAGGCCGGCCGCAATTGTCGCACCGAAGGCAAGATAGGGGTTCGACGACGCATCCACCGTTTTGAGTTCAAAGTGCCTGATCGCCTGGTCGCGGTCGACAACGACGCGAACAGCGGCCTCCTTATTATTGAAGCCCCAACACTGGAATGCACCGCTCCAAGTGGATGGCTGGATTCTTCTGTATGAATTGGGGATCGGTGTGGTAAGTGCCATCAATGCAGGAAGGTGACTTACAATCCCCGCTATAAACTGGCGTGCGCAGTTCGACAGCCCGTATGTGTCTCCTTCATCTGACAGAATGTTTGTTGTGTCGTGCCACAGACTCAGATGCAGATGACACCCATTACCACTCTTGGCTGGGAATATCTTAGGAGAGAAAGACGCCCGCAGACCGTGCTTCTGTGCGACCGCCCGCACTGTTTCCCTGAAGGCTATTTGCTGGTCACACGCTTGAAGTGCCGAGGCGTACCTGACCGTGATCTCGTGCTGGCCTGGCCCCGACTCGGGATAGTACTGCTCTACCGTGATTCCCTGCGCAGTCAGGGCTTGGATAATATCCTCAATAACGTCAGCGCTGGTATCCATAGCATACGTCGACGCGAAGGTCGTGTTGTCGACTGGTTCGACCTCGCCCGGCACGCTTTTCAATATGTAGAATTCGTTTTCAAATGCACCTTTGACTGCCAGGCGCATTTCCTTCGCTCTCGCAATCATCCTCTTTAGGAAGCTTCTAGGACAGCAGGCCCAAGGTACGCCGTCTTTTAGCATGTCTCCCATGGCCCGAGATTGACCGGGAGCATATGGGAGGGGGACGATACTCGATAGATCTGCAGTCAAGTGAACCTCCCCGACATGACTCAGGCCGGTCTCTTCTGCAGGTATATCATTCATAACTGGCAACGCTTGCATCACCTCAGAAATGCTAGCGAAAGCCTCTGCTGCGGGAATGCTCTTGGCATTTATGCACAAGCTCTTTGCCCGTATCAAGTTCGCATTATCGCACCACGCTATCCTAAGCATCGCAGTATTCGGTGGAACTTCGTTCAGGGCGTCGGCACTCCCGTCAGGCAGCGGATCACCTAGTTTTAACGATTTTCGGGCCATCTCGCGATTGTTATCCCCTCTTTCATAATCACGCACTGGCAAGAAAGGTTGCAAATGAGGCGTTAAATGGACCCAGGGTAGATATCCGGCAAACGGCTAAGCGCAACCCTTCTTGGACACGAACCAGTGCGAGCCCCCCTAGAGTGTGGAGGCAGATGCCTATTTGCAGCCATCTCCCATAAAAGCGGGTTAAGCGGTAAAACTTGTCTTCATTCGCGCGCTCCTCTCTTGGTCCGCGTTACGCACGCACACTTAAACCGGATATAGATAAGCACCGTGTGTCCGGACATACGCCACATACAACGCGAGATTGGATGAAACGTATAACCACCAAGAGAAGCGGCCCCTGCTTTGAAATCGAAAAAAGAAATAGTGAGTTATGGGCTAAGGAACGGGCAAAAGAACCCCTTATTCGCGCTTCTAGACTAATGCACGCTTGTCGCCACGACCGCGCTCGTCAGTGTTCTATGCCAATTGACCGACTAGGCAGCCCTGACATTCACGGTTGTGCTGGATGCGTCGCAGAAAGTGGAGCTTCGGGCATAGCAGGTGCGGAAGCAGTCGCGCCGGGGGTGAGCGCCGGAGAAGGCGTAAGCGCGATTGGCATTGGTGGGGTTGGGGTACGTGGCTACAGGCGTCCAGGGGAATTGTCAATGGATATTCAGGATGAGATAAAGAGCCCTTTCAAGACTGAAAACGAACGTCAGGCCATTCTGGGCGCATGCTCTCAGCAGGCAACCTTATTGCCGGCTCTGGTCTAAGAAAGTGAGGCGACAGTCGGTGAACGTTATTGCCTGGTAGCCTCATGACCTCGCGCTAATGATTGCATCTGATGCTATGAAGCTATAAGTGCGCTCTCCTAATGGCCGTCTGAAGAACGACCCGGGGAGGTCTTGAGTCAAGAGTGCTCTCTCTATCGTTATTTCATAGTGTGTTTCTAATTCCAGATGTTTGAACTTCCCTTTGATGGCGACGACAGAAGGCCTTATCAAGGCCACTGCCGGGCGTATACCTACGAAAATAAGCCGTTTGAATTCCCCCAAAGGAGATGATTCGGGAAGCGCAAAAACGATTTGTCGCTCATCGCCAAGCGTTAGCCCCAAAACGTGCCAAATTTGCCGCGACCCGCATGATAAAGTGGTTGCACTTCATAAATGCATTTGTGATAGAATACTGTCGGCAGACATAGACAGATCATTTTTCTTGGACCCCCCAGTAAACGTCGGGACTACCTTAACACCGACGAATGCAGATATCGCTGCACTATAGTGATTGTGACCTTGCTGCAAGGTCAACGTTTACCAAACATAGTATCAGCATCCTTGGAAAAACCGAGCATCCTTGGAAAAACCGGCTCATTTATTTCGATAATAGAGCTCGGCTTTATAGCAACGATTGCCGCTTTGCCGTGCACAATCGGTCCGTTCACTGATTCTTCGACGACATACTTGACCAGAATGACTACGATGGAGAACAACCTCTATACTGCACTGTTTTCGTTTGCATTCGTTATACCAATGATCCTCGTATTCGTAGCGATTTACGCGGTCAAGGTGATTACAGACAGGGTTGAAGAATGGAGAATGAAATCAGCGCGATATATGAGGCTGTCGCCGGGCTTCTTATGGTAACATTTGGGCTCCTGCCCGTTTTCAAAGTATTCTGATGTGGCTCGAAAAGACAACAAGGGAAAGTTAATCATGGTACTTCTTCCTGATACCGGAGAACGGTTTCTGACCACGTGCCAGAGAACAAACGTATAATGAGGTGAAGATATGGCGCAATTTAA
>PMIN01000127.1 GCA_003158275.1 Methanobacteriota archaeon | reverse complement strand
GACAGATCTAGGCGAGAACGATGCTGGGCCGCTGCGGGTGTGCATGGTGACTCCTTTTCCCCCGCGCCATGACGGAATCGCAACATACTCGTCTGAGCTGATTAACGCGATGGAAAGTCTTGGTCACACGGTCTACGTGATCAGTCATACTGATAAGGACGTGGGCGGACACGAATCACAGACAAACGTGTTCGGGATTATAGATATTTCGAAGCCCGACTGGGAACGCGTCATTTTTAAGAAGATAATGGATCTGAAACCAGACGTCGTACACATTCAACACGAATACGGCCTATACGCGAATATGGGAGACTATGGGATTAGCATCATCGATTTACTCTTTCTACTTTTCGTCGCGCGTGTGCCTGCGGTGATCACGTACCATTCGGTATACAGCACGCTTGGTCGAGAAGAGGCTATCTTTACCAGCTTGAGTCTAGATACCGTTGACGCGGGCATCGTGCACGAAGAATTTCAGAAGATCTTTTTGCCGGCGAACTTAGGGAGGATACCAAACAACGTTTACGTTATCCCGCACGGGGCAAAGACTGTGGTCGCGGAAGACGTCCCCGACGAACGAGAGGCGAAGAGACAGTTCGGATACGAAGGCAAAAAAGTCGTTCTGTGTATTGGGTGGTGGGAACCAAACAAGCGGTTCGAAGACGTGGTGGCCATATGGCCTGGCGTGCTCGACAAAGCCAAGAATGCGGTTCTCGTTATTGCGGGCGACGCAAGACCGGGGTCTCCTAGTGGTCTCTATTACAAGCCGAAGCTGCTCAAGGCCATTTCAGAATCTCCCGTTAAGGACAATATCCGGGTTATCACGGGGGCTTTCACGCCGAGAGAATACGACTCACTACTCAACTTGGCGGATTTCATCGTACTGCCGTATGATCGAGCGTCGCAGAGCGGGAATCTTGCACACGCGTTTGCGCTGGGAAAGCCTGCGGTGGTAACGGCGGTCGAAGGCCTCAAAGCGGAAGTCGAAGCAAGTCAAGCGGGCGCAACCGTCCCGCTCGGATCGCTTGAAGATTTAAAGGCTGCTATACTCTTACTTCTCCGAAATAACGAGTTGAGAGAGCTTTTCTCTAAGCGAGCGCTTGAGTACGTGCAGAAAAAGATAGGATGGTCTATCGTCGCGAAAAAACACATCCTTCTTTATGAAATTGCCATGCAGAAGGAAAGGATGAAAGTCACTCCTGCATCAGGACTTGACGTAAGTCGCGGTTAAGGCCGTTGATCTTGAGCCTCGCGGCGTGACGACGAAGAAACAGTCGATACAGGCTCAAAAGCAAGCAGTAGCTGTTTCGCGCGGGCTGACGAAAGATATATACTCTTTAGTACTATAGTAAGGCGTAATCGCCGCCGAACCAGAGGCGCTGAGGTTTTATGCCAATTTCCCCCGATGACATAACGATAACGAGTTTTCCCAAGCTGTTCGAGCAGATAGTAGCGGACAAGCAAAAGGTCGGTTTGAAGCCTATCCAGAACAATCCACCGGATTTGTTGGAGCGCGCAAAACTCTACGGAACGCAGTTTAGAAACGGGTCGTGGAACTGGGCATCAAACATCTGGAACAGAAGCGCCGCGGGCAGCGTCGTAGTTGAGCGTGAAGATGACCTGCGCGTGGAGCACCGACTGTTGATGCTTCGCGTGCTGGAGCACATTCTTGACCAGCCGATGATTCAGGCAGACGCAACGCTCGGGCAAAAGGGTTCAAAAGGAGAGATGAAATGTCGGCTCTACTGCGACGCGCAATTCCCTGACGTCGCGTACCGCTGGCAAGCGGTCAATTTCCCAGGCGATCCGGACGCACAGCCTGATGCACAGCTTTTTATGATCCCCCACTATCTTGAGAATCCCAACGTGCCCGGGAAAAACGAGATGCTGAAGGTCATCCGTTTTCCCTTCCACAACTACACCATCGTCGCCGCATCCTCGTACATGGGAGAAGCGAAGAAGGGATTCCTTTCGCACTGGATTTATGAGATCTACAAGAGGGGGGGAACGGGCGAGCACGCTTCGCTCAAGGAGTTTGCCGTTAAGCGCGTTGACGGCACAAGTAAGGACATAGTGATGTCGGTCTGGGGACTGACCGGCAGCGGAAAATCCACTCACGGGCACTACGTCTACGACGAGAAGATCGCGCAGATCTACATCGACAAGTTTGGAATCAATCCACTCGAGTTTATTTCTAACCAACTCATTCGAAATGACGACGTAGTCGCGGTGTTTGAGGACCGCGTTGTCAGCCCCGAACGCGGCTGCTGGACCAAAACAGAGGACGTCGACGTAACGCAGCACGCCATCTACAACGCCGGAATGTCACCGAATGCGCTACACGAAAACACGGAATGGGACGAGCACGGCGACGTGAGTTTTCGCGGCGAGATACTTCAGTATCACGGAAAACTGAATCAAAACGCGCGGAGCATCATCTTCTTGGAGGACACCGGCTACTTCGACGGAAATGTTGACTCATCCGGACCGCTCAACATGGCCGTGTTCATCAGCCCCGGATATATCTCGGACTATGCCTGGGTGAAGCTGAACGATTCTGCGTTCGCCGCAAAGGTGCTTGCAGACGGCAGAACGATCGGCCACCCCGCGCAAGGTCGAGAAGGCGTCGGCGGCGAGAAGTATGAATCGAGGTATTGCCTGCCGTTCACAATGGGCGTCGGGAACGCCGCCCACACCCACCGATTCTACGAGTTTATGAAGGAAAGGGCAAAAACTGAAAATCCAATCGAATCGTATCTCATCAACACGACCGGACGCGTCGGTGCAAGGTACGTATGGGNNGGACGGCAAAAAAAAGCCGGTGGGGGGGACCGGCCCTACCATCGAAGAGACGCAGGTGTTCTTGATCCAAGCGGCGCGTGGTGCAGTTGACTACGAGCCACATCCGCGGTGGGGCGACAAAGTACTTGTCCCGACGCGGGTGGAGGGATTGCCACAAGAGCGCTTAAAGGAACTCGATCCGTTTACCTATAGGACCGCTGAAGAGATGGAGGCGCTGCTCAGGCAGCAGATTGCACAAAGCAAGTACTACTTGAAAGCCCAATGCGCGCGGCTTAACAAACGGATACTGAATGCAATGGACTTCTAGAGGCGACCGGCCGATCCAAAAGACCTTGTGCGATCACTAAAGCGATCGGCGTCCGCGCCATTATAATCGGATTTTACCTTGAAATTGTAAACGCTTTGGAGTTCCCGCAAAAAATGATCTTGTCAGCCCAGTCACTCGGCCGCTGAAAAATCGCTGCAGCATCAATTTAGCATTTCTAGACTGTCGCCAGCGTTTCTTCGACTAACGGATCGAAGCATCTGCGGAAATCGCAACTCAATTTCCATTTTTCATATTTGACGTTGGAGTATGCTGATTCGATTTTTGAGTTAAACCCAATCACAAGCTTTATTGCTTTGTTGCGATATTTTAGATCGAGTTTATGACTGATACAAAGTTCTGTAAGTCGTGTGGAACGACCCCAAGCTCCTCCGCGCGTTTCTGCAGAGAATGCGGAGCTGTTTTGGCCGAAGAGCCCGGCGTCGATCAGAGTGCATCGACCGCAAAGGAGCAGGTCAACGAAGGCATTGCTCTATACCAACAAGGTGACTACCAAGGCGCCTTGGGTAAGTTCGGGAAGGCGACGGAAGCCGATCCGACGCTCGCAGCGGCCTGGAGTGACAAAGGCTGCGCCTTGGGGCGTCTTGGCGAGCGCGACGCGGCTTTGGAGGCGTTCAACAAGGCGCTTGAGATCGACCCAGACAATCGAGAAGCTCGCGAAGGCAAGGATCTGTGCCTGCGCATGCTTGGCTCTTCTAAGGAAGCAAGCTGAGAACCGCCGCTCGGCGGGACTTTACCTCGCGTGACGTTGATCCGGGCTGGGAGAGCTTGGCACGTTGTCTGCTACTATTTCGTTCAGGTGTCTGGTTAGCTACTGGTACGCTCCCAATAAGCAGGCCGAGCGCGGTCGATAAGAGACTTCTACCTAGTTTGAGCTCTATGGCCCAGATGTGTCTAAGGTCTTCTTGGCAAGCCCCTAGCTTCCGGTTTTTCTTAAGCCACTTTTTTTCTTGGCATCTCGTGGAGGGTAATGCTCGCTCTTTTTTGACTGCTGGCTTAAGCGAAGTCCGTAATTCAAAAGGTATACGATCTTCTAAAATTACTTTTAATAGGCGGGGCATCGCTTTATCGAGAAAGCGGAACGTTTGAAGGTGCAGGCAGCAGTGAGAATCTTTGACAGCAAACCTGATATTGCAAAAATGCTCGCCAACGGCGACGTTGAGAACTTAGCGCGCACGGTAGAAATCGGTGGCACGGATTTCGACCACGACGAGAATACGCGCAAGGAAGCCGTTGACGCGCTTGGCAGTCTAGCCGATCAAAGAGCGGTTGACCCTCTAATTGGGGCGTTGCAAGACGAAAATGAGCGTGTACGCTTGAGCGCTGTAGCCGCGCTTAAAAGGCACGAAGCGTTCGACCCCCTGGTCAACGCGATGCACGTGAATGATAGCGGGGTGCGCCGCGCCGCCGTCGAAGCCCTTGGTCAGCTCGGCAACCCCCGCGCCGTGCTACCCCTCACAGAGACGTTAGCAGATGACGACCGGCGTGTTCGGGCCGCCTCTGTTGAGGCGTTGGCAAAGCTCGACGAACCATCCGTAGACCCTCTGATCCATGAGCTCCAAGTGACCGACAGCCAGGCACGTCGGGCCGCCGCCGAAGCCCTTGGCCAGCTCGGCAACCCCCGCGCCGTTGAGCCGCTCGTCGAAGTGCTGTCTGATAGATATAAAAACGTGCGCGAAGTTGCGGCTTGGGCGCTCGGTCAACTCGGCAACACACAAGCCGTAGGGCCTCTCATAAGGGCCCTGGAAGATCCATACAGCGATGTGCGCGAAGTTGCGGCTTGGGCGCTCGGTCAACTCGGAGACTCTCGGGCGTTGAACCCCCTTAACGAGGCGCTCAAGGATGATAATCAGCGCGTGCAAAAAGCCGCTGCACACGCGCTCAAGAACATCGCCAGTAAATCCTCCCATAGCAAACACTCGATCACCATAACGTGAACCGGCCTCGAGTAAGAGCTGCGCGTGGTGGGATCGCAGCGCATGCCCATAAGTTTCGGGCTTCGGAATTANNTTTTTTTTGAAGTCGACCATATGAAAACTATTTTAATCGCCGCTGCCGCAGCAGGCAACTTTTCATGAGCTAGGATAAGATGCGTTCTTGCGTGTCGCGCTCCGTCCGAAAAACGCGCTTGAACGTCTTTTCTATCTTGTCGCTCCGACTTGATTCAGGAATGGCTATCCCTTTGCGACAATGTAAGCCGCCATCATCATACGGCATTACGTGCGTGTCATTCGTTCCGATACAAACCCTAAACTTGGGCGTAAACTCAACGGAATGCCACGCGCGCTCCCGCGCGCGACTACTTTCCTCTCGTTACCTTCTTCACTAGGGCCATATCGAAAATCGTTTTAGTTCACTTTCCGAGCACATAACAAGACGGCACGTTCGTGCTTAGTTCGCACTCAATACGCGCCGTTTTGACAGGAGATAGAAGGCCGCGATCAGATAAGCGAAGATGAGCGTGATTGCCGCGCCTAGAATGCCGATCAGTGGAATCAGAACCACGTCGAAACCGACGAGCACGATAAGCGCGATAATGCTACTGAGTGTATTCACTTTGGCTCCGCGCGTACCTTCTGAAGCCATGAGCCAACTAAGCGCTTGATAAAAAAAGGCCATTGTTGCTGCAATAGCAAAAAAGAGTGCAATTTCCCAGCTGAAGGGATACTGGCGCCCATAAAAAAAGAAGACTATCCACTGTAATAAAAGCACTGATGGCACGATCAAGGCAGCAAGGTACGGCGCTGCCTTGCTTACGCGACGTAGAATGGCCAGCTTATCGTTGCTCTTCGATGCATAGGGGAAAAAAGCGGCGTTAATGATCATCCAAAGCATGACGGCTACAGTTATTGATGGCATGAAATATGCGGCGTAAATTCCCACGGCCGCGGTCGTCATGAACTTGTTGATGAGTAATCTGTCGACGCCCATGAAGGTGGCTGCCACACCTCCCGGGAGGGCAAGAAGAGAATAATGCGCGATTTTTTTCGCCCAGGACCGCTCAAATCGAAGCGTTATATAGTCTTTAAGATAGATGACCAAAATGAAGCCGATTACCGCGTAGGATAGGAAATACGAGTAAGATGCCGTTTCCCACGACTTCATGTCCTGGCTGATGAATATGAAAAACGCAGCAAGCAGTACGACCGATTGAGCGGCAGTCAGAAGTGCATACGCTCTCATTTTGAAGAAGACTCTGAGAGAATTTGTGGTTAACTGGTAGAGCGTAGAAGTAACGGCGAGAAAAAGAGCGAAAAAGAAAAGCTCTGTCGAAACCCCAAACAAGTACGATAACGGCGCAGAAAAGAATGCGTAAATAACTATCGAGGCTGCGGTCACCAACGCTATTAGAATGTACGAAGTGGAGATGATGCCGACCTGCGCAAAATGATCCGACACCTCTGAACCATATTTTATCATCGGCGTGGAAACCGCTATCATTGAGATGGCGAGAATGGTGCCCATTGTCGTGATTAGTCCAAGAACACCAAAATTGCTCGGCCCCAATGCCCGTGCCGCAATGATGCTGAATGCCAACGTGAACAGCGCTCCGAACGCCGTGGCAATGCCGACGTACGAGGTACCCAAGATGAACTTCTGCGCTTCGTCGTCCATCTTCTCCTTAAAAATCAGCTCATACGGTGCACTGAGCAAACGAAAACCGAGTTCCTTGAGCGACATCACGGACTAAACCTAGGTGGAACTAATTGCGAATTTATATATAAGTTCCATTGGTACAGTCCGCACTCGTAATTTCTACCTACGGAGCTGTATCTTAGAGATCTGTCTCGCGCAGTGGCTCAGATGCTACGAGCTTGCTTTTAATAATGACTAGCGCTTAAGTATCACTGGGGAATCGTACATAGCTCCTGCTTTGAGATTTGTGCACGTAAGCGATACTCACCTGGGATATCGCCAATACGGTTTGAGCGAGCGTCTTGATGATTGGAGCAGCGCCACCCGTAAGAGCATCAATTACGCCATACAAAACCAGGTAGACTGTGTCGTTCACAGCGGCGATTTGTTCAACTCAAACAAAGTTGATCACACTTCGTTGATCCACGCCATAGAGATGCTAAGAGCGCTGAAAGACGCTGACATCCCTTTCTTTGTTATTGATGGCAATCATGACAGAAGAAAAGGCTCTCAAACGCACACCGCCCTCGATGTGTTGCAACGCTTAGATCTGTGCCACTACTTGGCGCCTGCAGGGAGAACCCTCGAAGGTGCGATAGGTGAGGTGAACGGTAATTCGATCGTCGGGCTCGGCTACCAAGGTGCCTACCTCAGGTCAAAGCTGCGCGATTTTTATCAACAAATGCCCGAAGGGCCCAACGTCGTGCTGCTCCACGCCGGCATAACTCAATACGCGGAAGGAGGGCACCCGGAGATCGCCCCACCTGAGCTAGCAGTATTACGGCCTAAGACCGCGTACCTCGCGCTCGGGCACTACCACAACAAGTTTCGCCTCGATGAGTGGATCTTCAATCCGGGAAGTCCAGAATACTATCGATTCTCCGACTATGGCATTGGGCGCTGCTTTTACGACGTCACTATGCAAAACGGGACCCTAAAGGTTCGTGAAATCGACGTGCCCGGCGTTCGTCGAATGCTGAGCATTTCCGCGGATCATCCGGGTGACGACTACTCGCTGCTGAGAGTGTTGCAAGCGCGGCTCGACGAAGCCGAGCTCGAAGCTCCGGTTTCGGGTGCGCTGTTGCGTGTGATTCTAGAAGGGGAGGTGGAGAACCCTCCTAACCTCTCCGAGCTAAAGCAGTTCATCGACGAGCGTTACCTGCCATTGTACAGCACCGTTCTCGACAACACCGTCAGCACCGACAGTGGACTCATCGAGACTCCTGGAACCCTTGACGACCTGGAAATGAACATGTTCGCAAGCAGTTTTGCGCGGTACAACGAGCAAGCGCGAGACGTTGCGGGTTTCGCTCGCATGCTTCTTCGCGAAATAACCGAAAGCCAACTCACGAGCACTGATGAAGCTGAGCCCGTCGTACAGCACGTCTCACGCTTTAGGAGAGAGTACTTGTGAAACTGGAAAGCCTCCGCCTCGTGAATATCAGAGCGTTCGAAGACTCGGGCGAGATCCAATTTCAAGACGGTACGATCTCAATATACGGAGAAAACGGCGCCGGCAAGAGCACAATAGTAACAAGCATTGGCAGGACGATCTTTGGCTGGGACGACGGGGTCAAGCAGGCGACGATAGACTACGCGGGAGAACGGCACAGGCAAGGAGTTACCGAGTACCTCTTGCGAAAAGGAGCGGCAGAAGGGTCTATAGACGCAACGTTCTCGCACAAGGGACACGTGTACCGCGTGAGGCACGTCCTGTCGCGTACGGCTCAGACGTGGGAGCTGTACATAGACGGAGAGAAGACCGATCTGTACGGAAAGCAAGAGATACACGAACGCATTCGCGACGAGCTCGGCATGGCGGAGCTTCATACTTCGTCGGCGGAAAGTCTCTTCAGCGATGTTATCTGCGTGTTACAGGGGCAGGTCATCAATGAATTTGAGTTCGCGTCTCAAAAACGAAAAGACCATTTTGACAAGGTTCTCGGCCTTTACAGCTATAGGCAGGCGTATAGCGACTCAGTCCATGTAAAAAACAACTTCAAAAGCAAGATAGCGCGTGCTGAGTCTGAAGCGCGAGTGCTTGAAGCTGAAATAACGCACCTAACCGGACTCGTTAACCGATTGCGAGAATATGAAAGCGAGCTGAAAAACCTTCGGCGATCGATCAGTGCAGTCGAAACCAAATTGTCTGCGGTCGAAAATCAGAGGCAAACGTACGAATCGGTTCGCGCAGAACTCGAAAACCTCAATAGGGAACTCAGCACGGCAGATGTCAAAGCAGGCGACGTGGCAGCGGCAGTCGAGGTCGCAAATCGCGAGGTGCAAAACTGTCGCGGGGCGCAGAACGTGGTCGAACGACACCGGCCTTCGTTCTTGCGATATCAACACATCGTCGGACAGCTTGACGAGGTACGGGCGCTCGTGCGGCAGGTGGCAAGCGCAGCGACGCGGCTGTCCGAACTCCGCGTTGCTCGCGCAAGCATCACAAGCGCTAAGGAAAATGCGTCAAAAGAGCTTCAGCAATTGGACGAGGCGTCTGCTCGAGTGACCCAACTGTCGCCAAAGGCTGCCGAACACTCGCAGCTCATTGAAGCCCTCTCACAGCTCAAACAGGATCAGCAGCGCTACTGGGCGGGTCTCGAGCGCATTAAAGCAACCGAAGAACTGATACAAACAAAGCGTCTGGCAGCAAAGGAGCTGGAAGCGGAACTCAAAGAGCACGGCGCACTCCAAGTGCGCGCTGAAAGGCTTGAAACGTTGCTGCGCGAATACGACGAGTTAGCACGAAAGGTCGGTGAGCTTGACGGGCACAAGAGGCAGATGGAAAAGGATCTCGACAGCCTCCTTAAAGGTGTCTGTCCGTACACGAGCGATCGGTGTGAATCGATTGAAGAACGCGGCCATCGGCACGAGCATGAACTCGAAGCTATTCGGGTGGAACTCGCGCTGCTGCAGTCTGAACGCGATATAGGGGCATCCGCCATTACTACGGCGCGCGGTGCCGCAAGCCAACTGCAATTGCTCGACGGCAAGCGTCGTGAACTGGAACTTAAACTGGAACAGATAGACACACTGCGTCGAGAACTGGCAGACGAACGTGATTCTGTCCAAGCGATTGGTGACAACTTGGCCAGCATAAAGTCTCTTGAAGAGCGCATCGAGGCATTGAAATCGAGCGCAGAGGAGTATCAGTCACTCGCGTACGCTCTCAAGAAATCAGATCGGAGAGCCCTAGCAAGTCGGCTCGCTGAGCTCAGTCAAAGAGACGAAGCATTGCAAAGCGACATAGAGGAGGCTGAAAGCATTATCGCGCACTTGACCGAACAAGGCGGGGATGAGGCGCTTGCAGCGCGACTTGAACACGAATTGCGGGAGCTTCAAGAAAACTACGATAGCTACAGGGCGTCCGTCAGTTTGGCGGCGAATCTTGAGGGGGCCAGAGCGCGACACGACGACTGTGTCCGAGACTTGGCGGCACTCAATGAGCGGCGGCAGAAGCTTGCCGGTGACATAGAAGCCAAATCAAGGCTTTATGATGCCGCTGAGCACCTCAGAATTGAAAAAGATAGCTTAGAAACGAGTCAACGGCTTAATGAGATGCGTGGGATTGCATCGCAACTTAACAAACAGATTGAAGATCTGAAACCCCACGAAGCGGATCTCGTGGTTAAGAGAGAGGATCTGATGGCACTCGACGTTGAGCTCAACGAGATTGCTGCCGACGGTAAGTTCTTTGATGAAATCAGAGATAGTTTCAAAAACTTGAGTGCGATGAGGCCGCTTTATACAAAGAAAGTGAGCCAGCACGCCGCCCGTCACTGGAGGCAAATGGTCAATGATGAATCGCAACTTCACTGGCAAGAGGACTACCTCGTTTTCAAAGCAGATGGCGGCAATGTGATCTCATTGTATGAAATGAGCGGCGGCGAGAAGGTCTCAGCGTGTTTGGCTGTACGTCTCGCGATGCAAGAGACTTTGAGCGGTCTCGGCCTATTCATCTTGGACGAACCAACTATCCATCTTGACGAAGAGAGATGCGACAGCCTCGCTCGGCAAATCGGTGCAATCAAGGGATTGAACCAGGTTATTGTGATAAGCCACGATGACACCTTTCACGCGTACACGCAGCAGCAGATAACAATACGAAAAGACCCCAGCAGTCACGCTAGCGTAGTTGAGCTCTAGTCACTTTTTGCCCTCAAAGGCTGGGCTAACAGAAGCGAGACCATATGTGCCGCGGCCCACAATGGGCACAGCTGTCTCTAAAAAAGCATCATGAATCTTTCACAAATCAATCGGCCGCGGGCGTTCCGTCCGAGTGATATTGACTCGTGGCGACAGGAAAGAGCATTGGACAGGAATCCCATCCAATACTCTCGTATGCTTGCGGCGACGCGAAGGCTCAGGTGATCGCGCACGAACACTCAAGCACGTCTTCAAACCGCTCGTTCACCATCTCCCAGTTCACTATGTTCCAGAACGCGTCGACGAATTTCGGCCGCTCGTTCTTGTAATCGAGATAGTAGGCGTGCTCCCAGACGTCAAGAACCATGACGATGCGGAAGTTTGGATAGACGTTGACATTGTGCTTCTCTATTTGCATTATTATGGGCCTATCTGTCAGCTTGTCGAGCGCCAACGCTGCCCATCCTGATCCTTCGGTGGTTGCTGCAGCTTTGCTAAACTCCGCCTTGAATCGATCAAAGCTGCCAAACTCCTCGTTTATGGCAGCGGCCAACTTGCCTTTAGGGGCCCCGCCGCCGCCCTTGCCGGCAGGCGCCATCGTCGGCCAAAAAAGCTTGTGGAGCACGTGGCCACCGATGTTGAACGACAGCTCCTTCAGCGTAGCCTTGACGTCTACGTCTGCGTTGCTCTTTCGTGCAGCATCGAGCTTCTCAAAAGTCGCGTTCGCGCCGTTTACGTACGTGAGGTGGTGTTTGTCGTGGTGAATCCTGAGCTGTTGCTCAGAGATATAGGGTTCTAAGTCGTTATAGCCGTAGGGCAGATCTGGTAAGACATAAACTTTGTTCGCTTCCATACGTCTCATCTCCTTCTGATTGCAATCAGGCTTTAACCTCTGTGAGGCAAGATATTTACGCTTAATCCTTTTTAACCAAGGCTTTCCGCCAAAATCTATGTCGCCACGTCTCGAGTAGCATTATCTCACAAACTGTGACGCGAGAACG
>PMIN01000094.1 GCA_003158275.1 Methanobacteriota archaeon | reverse complement strand
TGGTCAGGCTGTTGCGTATATGAAAGTTGTTGAGCTAATAATGACTATGAAGCAGGAAGTAGTCCTCGACGATAAAGAAGCGTGGGATTCCCTAGTGAACACTATGCACACCAAAGCAATAAGAGATGAATGGGGCGGCAAAAAATAATAAGTGCAGCAATTACGAAACCAACGACAGCTTCCTCCCTTCGTGGAGGCGGCTGCTGAGCCGCCCCAGCAGATCATTGACGTTTTGCAGCAGGTGATGCACACACGACGCGGAAAAGCTTGCGCTGTCTGTGCTGGAAATCTACGAGAGTCGATGAGCTGACACCTTCAGCTTCTGCCAAAAAAACTGCCTTGCTCCGTTAAGCCGCAACGCGCTCGCGGTGCGCAGACGGCAAGCGAACCAAATTGGCGTCGCGTACGAATCAAAGGCGCTCCAGAATCTCCTTTTGCTTTGCTTCGAGCTGCTCTTCGGTAATAATGCCCTCCTCCTTAAGACCGGCTAAGTCTCTCAATAACTGAATCGGGTCATTGCTGGCGTGCTGTCGCCCCTTTCGCGCATCAAATGCCTCCATGAATCCCGCACCGATGATGGCAATGGGAATTGCAAAAGTGGCAATCCCGATAAACATCGCAATTATCGCTACAAACTGCCCCAGGGCTGTCGCAGGAACCAAATCGCCGTAGCCTACTGTGGTCAGCGTTTGCGCGGCCCACCAAGCCGATGCCGGGATGCTAGAAAATCCTTGCGGATCTACAGGATGCATCACAATGAACATTAACGACGAGAAGGTTATGAGCAAAATGACGTCAATGGCTAGTGCGACCGCAAGTTCGGCGCGTTTAGCCTTAAGAACATCTAAGACGAAGCTAAATGTCTTAGAACGAGCAACGAGCTTTACAACGACTAAGATGATCACCGAATTGACGAGGACTTCCGATCCAGGGAACAAAGGCTTGGCCGCGTAGACCACAATGACAATCAGATTGACTACCAGCGATGTAGTAAAAAGATATTTCAGCCTGCCTTTGATCGCACCGCTAAACTTGGGATCTACCGTGCATGCCCACAAAAGCACCACGAGCTCAATCGCAATGACGGCGATGGCGAAGTCAAAAAAGCCCTCAAATAAGTTTTGATGCGCCTGATACACGCTGCTGTAGCTTCCGGCTATCACAACTAAGACAAAGACCCAAAGAAGCACATTAAAAAATAGGCGCACGCGCGTAGCTACAAGATCATCCGACCAAGTTGCCCCTAAGATATCATAGACGCGTCGCTTACGTCCGATGTCCTTTTCAGACATCTTACTCCCCGACATCTTAATCCCAAGGCGTGAAGTCGACCGTGTGCTCTCCTAACCAATGTGAATTAGCGTATAAATGCATTTGCGTTAGAAGTGCTGTGAGACTATGGATGCGCACACACCCGCTGACGCGCAATCGCATTAGTTTAGGCTACTTCACATTCGGCTGCGCATCGGCTGCGGCCCGAACTCCGTAGGTACAGGCCGCGAGGGATTGCGAGCGGTATCTACTGGTGGCACGAGCAGCATCAGTGCGATGCTCCAGCGAGCGACAAAACCTTACACCAGTGCTCGCATTTGCGTCGTGGCGCAATCCTTTCTGCCACCCATTACAAACAGGCCGTCTTTGATGGTGCAAAGACCTATTGCACACCCATCCGTGGCTTAGAATCCCTTATTTACCGGGCAGGAAGTTGATGACCAACGGCCTGTCGATTTGTTGCGCGACCTGACAGAAACTCTGCATACGGTCGGTATCTCTGACTTGGAAATTCACACCGACTGTGCACTCAGTATCAGCGCAGCGCGCTCAAAAACCCCCACTATCCTGCTGTGCGCTCTTTTTTTTTCGCGATGGGTTCAGCATCATAGCGTCGCACGCGGAATCTGTTAGGCTTGAACCTATCTAAATGTGCTTTGCTGAAATGGGGTTCGGATTCCTGGTTGCAGTTTTCACAACATATGTGCTCTTTTCAGCGGGGACAATAAAAGAAAAACAGCCATCACTCAAACTACACAGCTAGAAGTGATCTGCTCGCAAAAAACCAATAGAAAGCCAAGAAAGAAAGCGAAAGCTTTAATTTTGCGGATACAAATGCAGTTTGAGCCATGGCCGACGATATATTCATCGTAATCGCAACCTTCGGCGTTGTCTTTGTAATCACGGCCGCAATGCTGCAAGGGCTTATCATTACCGTTGATTTGTTACGAGCGGGTTTCAAAGGACGCCGCCAGTCGCAGGCGATGGTGCTACTAGCGAGATTCGTCATCGTCCCGCTTGTCATCATAGGGCTGGCGTCAATCGTGCACTTCGGGGCGTCGGGATACGGGCCGCAAATCGATATGGCGGTGTGCGTGCTCGTCCTCACTGCTGGCCCGCCATTCATCCCCGCGATTGCAAAGCTGGCTCACGGGGACGTCCCTTACGCCGCCAGCTCCGCACTGATGCTCACCGTTCTGACGTGGATCCTTCTGCCATTTACGCTGCCGGCGGCCCTTAATTTCCTCGGCACCGGTGCGTCGGTGTCGTCCTCAACTGTCGCTCAGCCATTGATCGCGTTCTACGTAATACCGCTGGTCGCGGGCTTCTTAATCCGGGCACGTTACTCCAACCTAGCGATGGACATCATCCCGCATCTCAAGACCATCGCAATTGCGACGCTGCTGCTGTCGGTTGCGCTGTACGTCGCGGTCTCGTGGACCGAGCTCACCTCACTGTATCTAACCGGGGTGTTCGGTTTTGCGCTCGCCATCCCAGTGATCTTGCTGTTCATCGGCTTTGTGCTCAGCCCGCCGCTTGCTCGGCGCACAACTGCCGAGACCCTGCACCGAAGCTCCAAGATCACCTCGATCATTTCGATTTCACTGCAAAATATCGGCGCTTGCCTCGTGTGTGCGTTCTTCGTCCTCCCAACATATCCGTTGGCCGGAGTTGCGATCTTGATCTTTGCGCTAGGTTCGATCATCGTGACAGCGCTCGTGATGGCAGAATTGGGCAAGCGACATGAAAGAGCGCTGGCCGCGACCACGCCTGCTCAGACCAATTCTGCGGCAGAGGGAGGTAAATCGTCCAGTTGAGGCGCACTTTATTGTTCAGAGCGCCTAACGTTTGACACAATAATCACCAAATGGGTTCATTGTTGAGTCACAGGACTCTTTACGCGGCTTTTCATGAACTGCACTTATATGATGAATTGTCATCGCTGCGAGTAAGCCATACCGGGCAAGCCTGAGCTGTCATCGTAGGACAGAAGCGAAAGAGTTAACACCACGGAGACCTAGCTGGCGGTGAGGCAGGGGCTCACGTATTAGCGCAACACCAGCTAGATGAGCCGATGCGGTGCGACTGTTGCTCGATACCGCAGCCACCTGCATACGTGATTAATTGATTAAAGCGTGAAACTATGGCCTCTCACTGTACTCAATGCGAAGCAAGACTTGGACCCGGAAACGCCGAGCCCGGTTCAGAAATGTGCTATCAGTGTCGGATGGAACAAGTAGGGATTCAACGGGTAGATTATCGCACAAAGCCACAGACGACCGCGCCGCAAGGGTACCAACAACTCACATATGAGCTTCGGCCGGCGACTACGCTGCCCGGATATCTACAACTCGTATGTGAGCTTCGGCCGGCACCGCACTGGCATTAGCTCTCCATCGGTCCGTGCGACGCTATACCGATAATCTTGCTTAGAAGCGGTTAGTTTCTCCCCGCACGGATAGACTTCTTTGCTCTGCCGTTCATGAAATGCTCCTATGATGAACTGCCAAAGGTGCGAAAAATACGCCCTTGTGAGCTGCGTGGCGATAAAGAGCACGTTCCGTATTGTGAGGAGTACCGCCGTCCGCGCTACGTGCCAGATTGACGGTTCCGCGTTACTAGCCCATGCCTAAGCGTCATTTGCCGGCGCAACGTGCGTTTTCAGTCAAGCACGGAGAGTAGGGCCGCTTCTCTTGTTGGTTATACGCTTCTTACCGAAGCTTTTTTTACTAAATTGAAACAAACTAATATAGTAAGGCACGAAGGAACGAGTCTTGCGTATTGGTATAAACGAGGCAGCAGCATGGCAAAAGAGAGAGAAGAAGAGACGTTTTTACAGCTAGGCACTAGTATAACAATTGTAGTAGTATGTATTCTTGCGCTCATTATACTAGCCGGAGGCGTGGGCGTATTGATGGCTGCAGGAATACTTCACGGAATGATACTATTACCGTGCGGACTTTAAGTAGATCCGGCCAAGATATTACGGCCAGTTTCTTTTAGCTTCTCCGTAGCTTCTAGCTCATTATCTCTTTTTTCGATTCTGAACTCTTCACGGGTTCCGTTTAAGAGCTGGCGCAAACCTCCCCTCATGAGCGATTGCCTTAAAAGCGTCGTGCGCGAGGTCCCCCTCTGAATTTTACCACACTTTCAGTCTACTTTTGGAGAGCAATTACCCCA
>PMIN01000110.1 GCA_003158275.1 Methanobacteriota archaeon | reverse complement strand
CCAACTCGCGTGCTCGCGTTCATTGTCTGCCGTCGTGAGTAACGCGTCAGCGATCTGTTCATAGCCTTCCTTCTTCGCGATCTTGGCGTATGACGTGTACCGATTTCGCGCCATGCTTTCGCCAGCGAAGGCTTTTGCAAGATTTTCCAATGTTCTTTGCATTGCTTTACCTCAGTGCTCTCAATACCAGTGACGCTTATAAACAATTATTGCAGCGACGACTGCAGCCCTTCTCTTCTGACAGAGCGCGGCTTGCAACGGCAGCTAATGTCACGACCATCATTATAGCAAGAACCCTATAGCCCAGAACGCAGGCGTGCAAACCGCTGCTTAGTGTCACCGCGCGATCGCATCAATTGATCGACTCTGATTCGCGCTCCCATTTTTAAGCTCAACAGGGTCACGTCGGCAATTAGTAAAAAAGATCGAAGCTGCAAAGGCCCCTTTTCGTCGGGGCGTAGGCTACTCTGAAACGTCTACGGTGATTATCCCCGTCTTTAACTGGTGAGCTTCGCTTTCAGAGAGCGCTCTATGCTGAGCTCGCGGTGAAATAATAGCGCTGTTACCAAACGGGTCATCAATAACAAGGGTCATCGTTCCTTCGCCCCGCCATACGGCATCGATCCTCTCAAGCAGTTCGTTCCCGAGCTCGAACTTTGTGGGATCGTCCGACGACCACTTCGTGGCCATTCGGATGACGTCTTGTACTCTGCAGAGCACGCCTTCCACGTTGGAAATAAAGGCCTCTGATGCGGAGCCCGGTTCGATAGTCACGCCTAGTTCAGGAATCTGCACGGTGCCTGATGACGACCTGATCACCCGAGTCGCAAAGTCATCGCTGTCAAATTGCAATTGATAGCGTGCGGCTTCGCGTTCGCGAAGTGATATTGTGTCTGCGTACTTGAAACCACACCCGCAGCTCGCACTTACGAGCATAATTTCGCCGAAAAATGGTATCTCGTCGGTATTGAATCTAAAGGTGAGCTCGTGTGCGCATAGAGGGCACGTGCTCATGATCGATGCTTGCTGTGTCATACTCAAAAATGGTGGCCTGATGCGGGCTCGTCGAAACTAATAGGAGCCTGCCCCGAGCTTCTTGCGGTCGATCTTGATCGACATCGGGGTCACAACAATTTGGTCTTCTCCAAGCCCAGCAATATCGCCGTGAATATCCGTTGCTACTTGTCTCAGTTCCTTGACGATTCGGTCGAGGGTGACGCGATCTTGCTTTACGTGGGATATGTCAATGATGACGATGTTGCCTTTATAGACCTCATCTTTTAGTTGCGTGAGATTGCTCACGTTGATTAACTCTGCGACCTTGACGTACGTGCCTGCAGGTTCCTCCTCAAGCACCTCTTCGTACTCTCCGAGGTCCAGCTCCAGGTATTCATCTGGTTCTGCATGAGGACGACTCCCAAAAATTCTATCGATCAGACTTTTTTGCGCCATTTAGAACTTTCACCTACAATCGACTTTTTACCATGTTACTATATCTGCATCTTATAGTTTTTGTGCTTGCTCGTTAGAAGTCTCGCGCAGATGCATAGCGCTGCTACCGTTGATATAATTACCTCGGCCCTCAGCGGCAGCGGGAAGCACTATCCGCTCGTTTGAATTGCAAGGACACGAGCTAAGGCGACACATACCAGATCTTGTCGCCCACGTAGTGCGCGATCCGCACCGCCTTCCCCTTCCTCGCACGAATCATTTCTGCGCCTGCAATGAGTGCCGTTCCGATGCCGAGCGGCTTTTTGTGTCTTTCATCGACCACGACGACCAGATCGTCAGGCTCTATGCTCTCATCGGCATCTACGATACCGGGACTCATAACGTCCGCGCCGTTTCTGATGAATCGCAGGGCGCCCATATCAACGGTGACGAGGTTTTTTCGGGGCTTGAGTTCCGCGGCGCCGCGTACTGTAAAAAAGGGCGTGTTGTTAATGCATAGAGCCACGGGCACCCCGTTCAAAAGAATGAGAGTGCGCTCCGGTGTCTCGAGTACTTCAAGCCTCCCCGCTAACGTGCTCGCGGTGTCGTACGCGCTGAGTGCGGCCACTATGCTCCGTGCCGCGTCTGCCTTCATGAAATGTCGTTGCTTGCCAGCCACCATGCAGACGTTAAAAGGCGCTTAAAGATAAACTTAAGTATCTTATCAGGGAAGAACTACTTACGAGAGGCATGGAATGAGTCAAAGGCCGCTTGATATCTTGAATGAATCCTTGGAAACGCCAGTGATCGTGCGGCTCAAAGGGGGCAGAGATTTTAGAGGGGAGCTTCAGGGATATGACGTCCATCTCAATCTTGTTCTCGACAAAGCTGAAGAGCTCAAAGATGGTGAGGCCATAAAAAAGTTTGGCACCATCGTAGTCCGCGGTGACAACGTCGTTTACATCTCACCTTAGAGANNAGGCGTTGCGGCTCTGTCTCTTATAACTTCCGCAAAAAAACGTGCGTTCACTGCGGATTTGGTCGCTCCAGGAGGCTTCGGAAGTATAGCTTCCTCAATAAGTATTGATTTTATCCTTGAAAAGGGACAGGGATGAAAGACAAGTGTGGTGTGTTTGGAATCGCCTTGGATTCCAAAAATGCCGCATTACCTATCTACTACGGTCTTTACGCGCTGCAGCACCGCGGCCAAGAATCGGCCGGTATCGCCACGCACGACTCGGCAATCCACATTGAGCACGGCATGGGTCTCGTGCACGAGGTATTCGACGAACATCGACTCGGGCATCTCAAGGGAACTCGAGGGATCGGTCACGTGCGGTACTCCACCACGGGCCTCAGTAGGGTAGAAAACTGCCAGCCTGCCCTCGTAAACTATCGGGGAGGCACCATTGCCATCGCGCACAATGGTGACATCGTGAACTCTTTTGATATCAGGCAGGCGCTTGAGGCCGAAGGTCGCATTTTTGTGTCAGATTCAGACACTGAGGTCATCGCGCACCTGCTTGTGAAGGAACTCATGCGCTACGACACTATCACTGCCGTTCAAGAGCTGATGAATAAGCTGCGTGGGTCCTACTCGCTTACGCTGCTCGTCAACGATACCGTCATAGGCGTCCGCGACCCATTCGGCATAAAACCGCTCTGCATAGGCAGGTTCGACGATGGCTACATCTTGTCGAGCGAGAGCGCTGCCATCGACACGCTTGGAGGAGAGCTTCTTAGAGACGTCCGCCCGGGAGAGATTATCGTCCTTCATCCAGACGGGTTCGTGAGCCAAAGGGTTTCAAAAAAGGCCGTGACGGCGCACTGTATGTTCGAGTATGTCTACTTCGCCCGCCCGGATTCGATACTGGACGGATCTTTGATCTACGAGGTGCGGCGCAAAATTGGTCAAACGCTCGCAGAGGGCGATGTTGAGGCAGATATCATCATTCCAGTTCCTGATTCGGGAATCGCTTTTGCTATAGGCTATGCCGAAAAATCTAAACTGCCTTACACCGAGGGTTTGATAAAGAACCGCTACGTGGGTAGGACCTTCATCATGCCCGGCCAGGATCTGCGCGAAACCGCCGTGCGACTGAAGCTGAACGTAATCAAGAAGCACATCGCGGGCAAGCGGGTTGTGATGATCGATGATTCAATTGTGCGCGGAACGACGTCGAGGAAGATCGTCGACATGCTGCGGGCAGCCGGGGCAGAGGAAGTGCACATGCGTATAGGAACGCCGCCAATCGTCTCTCCGTGTTATCTGGGGATCGACATGCCGACGTACGGGGAGCTCATTGCCGCCCGTAAAAGTGTGGACGGCGTAAAACTGATGATTGGTGTTGATTCGCTCAAGTACATCACTCTCGCTGGCCTCATCGACTCTATTGGCCTTCCCCGTGAGAAGCTCTGTCTGGGCTGTCTTACCGGCATGTACCCGATCGAGAGGCCTCTTGAACGGGCGATGCAGCTGAAACTCGATGCGTTCGCTAACAACGCTAAGAAGAAAGGTGACCGCGTTCCTGCTTCTCCGCTGCCATCTCCTTAGGCGCTGACCCAGGGCGAGGGCCGCTTGAGCAAGCCGCTGTGTTCAGCGTGTTTCAGCCGCCTAAGAGCTCGTCTAAAGTATACTCACCTAGGTCTCGCTTCCCGAGGACCATCTCAAACTCGATTGGCGTCAGCATCGGGGCTTTAAAAAGGCTTGCATCATCTATAGCGATGCGCGGGCAGGCTGTGTTGACGTACGCTTCTGCGGGAAACTGGTAAAGCGTCCAGGGAGTTAGTTCGTTTATCGTTACTGTGTACGCGTCGTAACCGCGCTTTACGGCCTGCTCTACGAGTTCGAAGGCAAGGTCGAGCCGCCGCTGTCCCGTCTTTGTGCCAGCTAGAATGCAAAATGTACGTGCGTCGAGTGCCTTCGTAATGAGGGCATAACGCTGCTTGACGATGAGGTCAGCGTCAGGAATGGAGGTTCTGTGCAGAAACGGATCAGCGGCGACCACCCGCTTGCCAGTTGCCAGCGCCACGCCGAGAGCGTGAAAGGCGCCGCCTCCGATGTAAAGATACTCGTCAACGTCGACGGCGCGCGCAGATGAAAAATTGCAGCCTAAGACCTGGCCGGGGTATTTGATTCTCCCGTCACCCGATCCGATGGAACACTGTAGCCCAGCCGATTCGAGACAGCCGCGGACGGAGCCCAACGTATGGACGTGTTGGACGTTCGTCACGATGCCCACTCGGGGGCCTTTAATAAGTCCGAGCGCCTCATTTACGACTGGAATGACGTCGACGTCGCTCCGCACCTCGACGAAATGTACCTTTTGAGCTGCGAGCGCAGGGATCTCCGCGTGACCAAAATGAACCAGCAAGTCCACTTCTCCGTCATAGTCAAGATCGCACGCTCCGTAGCACGGGTTGCCTGAGAGTAACACGGTCACGTCGATCTGTTGCCTGATGCGCTTCGCNNCGGGCTTTTTCCCCCTCAACGAGTTCAGCTATTCGCTCAATTTCAAAGTCCATTTCTACGCTTCGTCGGTCAAGCGCGTTCTCGGCACTGGTGTGGGAGTAAATGTGATTACGAGTCAACTTTTACGATTTCCCTTAAGTCGTCGACAAATTGCAGGATCGTCGCTTCATCGATGTGGGGCATAATGACGAGTCGCAATGCGCCGCCCATTACCGATACGCGCCAGCCGCGCGCCGTGAGTCGTAGTGCGACTCGCTGTAGGTTAGGCAACTTAAATGCGATGATGTTCATCACAGGCGTCACTACGGGATAGACCCCAAATTCCGCAGCTCTTTCAGCGCACAGGTTGGTCAGCCGCATGCATTCACGCACAATCTCTCTATATCCGTCGAACCCAAGATGCTCGAGCACGGCTAGCGTCGCAGCTACCGCAGCGCCGCTTCGTGTGCCCGTCATGGACCGCTCCACTGAGTAGAACGTGTTCGTGCTCAGGGCGTCGAAATCAGTTGGCTCCTTGAATAGGAGCCCGCCTGACGGTATTGTGCTCATGCCCATTTTGTGCGGATCGACCGCGATCGATCGCACGCCCTCCACTCGGAAGTCAAAACGGTACTTTTTTTCAAGGAATGGGAGAACGAAGCCCCCAAATGCGGCATCAACGTGCAGAACTGCGTCGTTTTTACGCGCCACGCGCGCTAAGGCAGGAATCGGATCAACAACGCCGAGAGCCGTAGAACCGGCGATGCCGACGACGCACGCGGTATTCTCGTCAACGAGCTCTTTGACAGAGCTGATGTCAACGGCATAGCTCTCGTCCAGCCGCGCTTGGCGCACCTCTACTCCGGTAAATTCTCGGGCCTTCTCAAACGACTGATGCGCGGATTCAGGAACAACAATGTTTGGTTTTCGGGCTCCGAAGATCAGCTTGCTCGCTCGCACCGCCTGGATGTTCGACTCGGTGCCGCCTGAAGTGATGTATCCAACGGCGTCAGCAGCGCCAAGGAAAGACCCGAGGATGGCAATGGCGCGCCGTTCGAGCGCGGCCATTTCAGGGAACAGGTTGGGATCGCCTAGGTTCGTGTGGATGTGGTCGATATGTGCCTGGACGGCGGCTGGGTGCGGGTATGTGCACATCGAGCTGAGGACTCGCTCGTAGCCTCTGTTCAACCGCCTTAGTTCCCTAGTATCGTGCATTGCTGAGTCATCAACTGAACGAAGCGGCTCTAGTCTTCGTTCGTCAGATCTCGTGAAGCCTCAAGGATGATGCGCATCTCGGTTCGCGCTACTGCTTCCCTGACGCGTTCGACTGCGTCAATGTTCGACGAAATGCTGCTAATGCCCATACGCACCAGTTTCTCCGCCATTTTCGGATTTGAGCCTGCTTGGCCGCATATTGATGTGACAACGCCCGCTTTGTTGCAGCACTGAATAACGTAGTCTATCAGCTTCAGTACTGCGGGATGCTGCTCGTTGTACAGGGCGGCGACGTTTTCGTTGTTACGATCGACTGCGAGCGTATATTGGGTGAGATCATTCGTCCCGAACGAGACGAAATCGATTCCCTCGGCGATAAGGTCTTCAATAATGAGCGCCGATGCTGGAATCTCGATCATGATACCGACGTCTACCTGTTCAAAATCAATGCCTATTTCTGCGATCTTCTCTTTCGCTGCTTGCACTTCGTCCTGGTGTTGAACGAGGGGCAGCATGATGCCGATGTTCGTATAGCCGTCATCGATAAGGTTCTTGAACGTCTGGAGCTGCATCTTGAAGACGTCAACTTCACGGAGATCGCGCCGTATGCCGCGCCAGCCGAGCATCGGGTTCGGCTCGATCGGCTCATCCTCCCCGCCTTCCATTTGCCGGAACTCGTCGGTGGGGGCGTCCATGGTGCGCACCCACACTGGTCGCGGGAAGAACGCGGCGACCACTGTTCGGATGCCTTTTTCGAGCTCATTAATGAACGCGTCTTTTTCGTTGTGTTCGATGTACCAGTGCGGGTGTTTGCCCATACCGAGGATCATGTGTTCGACCCGTAAGAGTCCGACGCCATCCGCTCCGGTCGCAACGGCTCGTTCTGTGGCCTGTGCAATTGAAACGTTGACCTTGACTTCGGTGGCAGTGATGGGTTTTGCCGCGCTTACGGTAACCATTCCCGCGGCGGGCGCCGCCGCTTCAGCCCGTTCAAGTCGTCCCGAGAAGATAAGCCCCCTCTCACCGTCAACGGTGATAAGCATGCCATCAGTGAGCTTCTTCGTGGCCTCCTTCGTTCCCACCACAGCAGGTACTCCGAGTTCTCTCGAAACGATGGCTGCGTGACTGGTCAACCCGCCTTCGTCTGTAACGATCGCCGCTGCCCTTTGCATCGCGGGAACCATGTCTGGGGAGGTCATCGCGGTAACGAGGATGTCCCCGTCCAGAACTCTATCGAGCTCGTCCACGCTTCTAATGATTTTAACTTCGCCAGACGCTTGGCCAGGAGATGCCCCGAGGCCTTCGAGCAACTTCTCTGGCTCGCCTGCTGTGCTCGTCTGTTTTGCTGCGTCTCTTTTCCTAATCGTCGTCACTGGTCTCGATTGCACGATGTACACTGCGCCCTTTTCGATCGCCCATTCGATG
>PMIN01000070.1 GCA_003158275.1 Methanobacteriota archaeon | reverse complement strand
TTACTCCACTGCTGGCTGGTAGCTCGCTATCCTTAGTTCACTAACCTCTCTCGGCACCTCCGGCAGGCGGAAGAGGGCCTTTATCCGGGGCGGAGAGGAGAGCTCATCCGAAACAGAAGGGTAGAATGAAGTGCCGCCCTGATGGTCACGAGGGCAGAATTTAAGGCCTTGCGGGGCGAGGTTAATAGCAAATCTTAATATCGCTAGCGACGCGTTATTCTTGTTCTTAGGAGTTGTTACAATGAAAAAATCCGTTATAACTGCAGCTATAATGGTCGTGACGATCGCTGCTATCTGCATCGCAGGCTGTACCTCGCCGTCTTCGAGTACATCGAATCAAACAGCCGCCATAAGTCAAACGAGCTCGACAAACAGCGTCGGCGCGAACGTGACCCCGAGCAATGGAACGCCCATAACCGCCCAACTTGGGCAAAACTTCACAATTCGACTGCCCACGAACCCTTCTACCTCCTCCACCGGCTGGCAGGCTCAGTACGACACGAGCAGAGTGGCCTTGAAGAATGAGACGTACGTGCCAACGCAGCCAGTAACACCCGGTTCAGGCGGGACACAAATATCCACGTTTCAAGGCCTGAAAGCTGGCGCTACGGCCATCACGATGTTTAAGGTAAGCCAATCGGGCACGGTGACTGAAAGAGTACGCTACCCAGTTACGGTAACGTAAGTCGTTTAAAGCATCGCGCTCACGCACGCGAGCAGCGGTCCGCGTCGACGTCACACTCTTGGAAGAGCGTGTTGCGCACCGCACGCACTGCGTAGAGGGAGTTTCGGGATGGCCCAGGAGAGAGGAAGCGTTATCTAAACGATTGCAATGTCGCCGCGGAGCACGCCTATCGCGTCATAAATGCGCCGCTCATTCTCTGGATCTACGTTGCTCGTCGCTTAGCGAGCGACAAGGGCATCGGCTGACGCAACAGTGCGCGCACGATGGATACTCGCACGCAGGCTCTGGGCGGCACTCGGCAGCGATAGCATTATAGCTTGCTTCTTTGTTACCATGTGTGACATCCCAAAGCAAAGGGGGCTAACGAACGCTAAGCGCACGAAACGGCGAGGCTATCGAATCGCAGGATAGAACAAGCGTACGGTGTTTTAGGCTTAGGAACGTACGACCCTGCTTCACTAGCTCATCCGGACGAAGCACGTCGTATTCAGGCCAGCATGACGCATCGCAGCGCTGATTCTTCTGGAGGCATCGTATAACGGTAAGGTCCGGATTCAGCGCACGGTTTCCATTACGTCTTGCGTGGTACGAAGCCGTGCCGATCATCCTCATTCTGATCGGTGAGGGTCTAATCTTTGCAGGCCACCTAGTGCTCGGCGTCGGCGTGCAAGCGCTCAACATCATCGCGGTTGCCGTTATTGTGGTGGGGCTGCACGGGAAACGGGTTCAGCTCGTCCAAGCGCTCGCTCTCCTATCGGTGTTTCGTGTCGTCAACCTCTCGTTTGCCCTAGTTCCGACCGTGACCATCTACTGGATCGCCGTTGTCTACGGGGTAATGTACGTGCCCCTTATCGTGGTCATCGTCCACGAGAAGATGGGCCGGTACGACATGGGCATCGCCGACGTGCGCCGCTCCGTGTTGTTACTCCCGCTCGGCGCTCTTGTCGGCACAGGGTTCGCGCTTGAGGAATACGCCCTTGTTGCGAACCAGGCGCTTATTCCGAATGCTTCAGTTTCAGAGCTCATTCAGCTGAGCATCGTAATGATCTTCTTTGTGGCGGTCGTTGAGGGGCTCCTCTTTTTTGTCCTCCTACAGCCGCAGCTCATTGAGCGAAGCGGCGTCGTTGCAGGCATCCTCATCACGAGCGTGATCTTCGGCGCCATGCATGCAGGCTACGCCAACGTGTACGAGCTCCTCTTCGCGACCGAAACGGGCGTCATCTTGGGCGCCGCCTTCTACAAAACGAGAAATTTGGCGTTGGTCGTGACGATCCTCGCCGTTAACAACATCGTCCTCTTTGGCATGCTCGGCTTCTTTACGCGGTGATCAGAATTGTTATCAGCTAATGTCCTCGCTCTTAGAGGGATTGTGCTGCCTGGAACACGATAAAGGCGCAAAACGTCACGATGAGCGGTAGGGAGATGGCCCGCAAAGCTGCCGCCGTATTTGCGTTCCATGAGTCGCGCCCCGACATCAAATAATTTAAAACGAGCAAGACAACAAGTGCGCAGCTTACAATGGCGGCGCCGGTAATGATTTCACCGAGCGCGATCGCTGACGAGGTCGTCGACGAAAGATCACTCATGCTAGGACTGCTGGAGGTCAACGTCAAAATAAGCGACATGAGGCCCCTTATGTCACTCGCGAATATAAGCGCTTTGCGCGCTATAGTGCGCGCTTCGCACCCTGCTTATTGTTTGATATATGTGCGGGCCAGTTTTGCTGTCGAAGTGTGCTGAATCTGGGCAGCTTTGGGTCGGGAACCGGGGGTTGTGCGGGGGGGCGCAGGATTTCTATTTCAAACATGTCCTCCCACGTGACCGCATGGAGCGAAATGGCACTTTTACGAGCATCAAATCAATATATGGAACCCGCGTTGTCTTGAAGAAGATCCCGACTTGCCCCCAGCCGCATGAGGCTGAAAGGAGAAGCTTAGTGTAGATCGTTTCGCCGTTCTTTGTCGAAAAACACTTTTTGAGGTCGCGGAAGGCGATAGCGGCGACGCGTTTTGCACACGCTGAACCGCTTCACTGGTGCGTTGGTATCTACAAACGGTCGGTCTGTGAGCTGCTCGTAGTGAGGGCCATCACGTAGGTGCCAGCCATATGGGTACCGTTGACGGTGTGGAGTGCGTTGGCAGGGATGGTGAGTAGGACGTAGGTTCCGTAGG
>PMIN01000196.1:11868-16790 GCA_003158275.1 Methanobacteriota archaeon | reverse complement strand
CTCATTCAAGATCACCCACCGGTGCAACCTGCGGTGTGGCTTCTGTAACGTCTGGGCAGATAAGATCCCTGACCTTGGTACGAATGACGTGTTCACCGTCATCGACAATCTTTCTCAAGCAAGCACCTTTACCATCAGCTTTGAAGGGGGAGAGCCGTTATTGCGCAAGGATATCGGTGAAATTCTCCGCTACACGCACGACTGCTCGAACTATATTCTGTTTACCACCAACGGACTTCTCATCGATCGACGACCATTCGCAGAGTACGCGAGGTACTTCGATTTTCTGCAGTTATCCATTGACGAGGGCCACAACAACGTACACATGTTTGATCGGCTCGGCTTTTTCTCTGATCTCGGTATCAAGACGACGGTGCAAACAGTCGTAACGAAGCACGATCTCGATAAGATCGAGGAAAAGGTGGAAAAAGTGCACGCACACGGCCACAAGATCCTTATTATGCCTGCGTTCAACTTTGATGGCACCGAAGACCTCACGCCGGATCTCATGGCGCTTCGCGAGGTCGTTACGCGCCTGAAGCGCGAGTACGGGAACACGCTCACAACGAGTCGCTCGTACATCGAGAGTTTTGACCAGCCGTACACGTGCCGAACACTTAGTATCATGATCGAGCCGAACGGCGACATTATTTACCCCTGCATGCCGATCGGCACGAAGTTGGGCAACCTCCTCGAAAACGACCTTCAGAGCCTTATGACCTCAGAACGGGCACAAGCTGACCGTGAGCAGATGCTGCGGTGCGACAGGCACTGTCTCATTTATTGTCACGCTGAAACATCCCACCTCATGTCACTGCGCAAGCTTGTCCCCTACGCGCGGGACATCGTGACATTCCGTACGTTTGGCTAGGTGAGTCGTATTACAGTCTCGCAGACTTCATTTGATGCACCGTCGCTCGCGCATTGTCACGTGCCTACCTCATAGCGAGAAAACCAATGCTCGCGATCGTAGTGCGCAATGAGCTGCAGGAAAGGGCCGGGAAATCTCATCAAACGACGCTGAAGCTTGAAAAGCCACGAGGGTTATAACGTGATAAAAGATGCCATGTTGTGGGAACCGATCGAAGGCGGGGCCGTGCACTGTTTTGCGTGCGCACACGAGTGCAAGATTAAAGAGTGGGACCGGGGGATCTGTCACGTGCGGCAGAATCTCGACGGTAAGCTCAAAACCCTTATCTATGCGGAGGTGAGCTCAATGAGCGTCGATCCGATCGAAAAAAAGCCGCTGTATCATTTTTACCCCGGATCAAAGGTGTTTTCGCTCGGTTCTGTGAGCTGTAACTTCAGGTGTGAGCACTGCCAAAACTACGACATATCCTTCGCGGAAGTTGGAGAGCTGGGCACGACGGAAATCCCCCCTGAGCGTTCCGTGCAGCTCGCTCTCGAGCGCAACTGCCGCGGGATTGCGTGGACGTACAATGAGCCGACGATCTGGTTTGAGTATACGTACGACTCTGCGATCCTCGCTAAAGAAGCTGGTTTGTACACAGTGTACGTCACCAATGGGTATATGACGTCGCAAGCTCTCGAAAAGATTGGGCCCTATCTCGATGCGGCAAACGTCGATGTGAAAGGCTTCAGCAAGAGGTTCTACAACGGCGTGTGCAAGGCGCGCCTCGATCCCGTGCTCAAAACGTGTGAGGGCATGCACGAGCACGGTATCCACCTCGAACTGACGTATCTCGTTATTCCCGGACTGAACGATGATGAAGAACAGCTCACCGCTTTTAGCGAGTGGGCGGCGGGTGTTGACCGCGATCTGCCGGTTCACTTCTCGCGCTTCCATCCTGATTGGCGTATGCTTGACCGTCCCGCAACGCCCATAGAAACGCTCGAAAGGGCGCAGAGCGCCGCGGCACGGGCAGGACTGCGCTATGTCTACCTAGGTAACATTTCGAGCCAGCACGAGAATACGTTCTGCCCTGAATGCGGAGCCGTCATTGTCGAACGAACGGGCTATACGATCAAAAAACAAGATAAACAGTGTCCGGGATGCGGGCGCGAAGCGCCCATTGTCGATCAGTAAGACTTTCGGGTGATGTTGAGGCACACCTTCACGATCTTTTTCAGTCGGTCAATGCTCAGCTCTTTGCGAGCCATGCCGATGTCGCTCATCAGGTCTTTTCTGCTCATGCGCTTGTAATGCTCGTTTCTTTCTATTTAAGTACTTCGAAATGAGTCTTGTGCGTAAAGATTCGCGTACGGGGCTTACCCATAAAGGTTAATACCCTGTCGCGTCCTATCGGTTGTGATGCCATGATCTGTAAACGCTTATCTGAGGTGACTGACGCCGAATTCGACCGTTTTCTCGACCGCGGTGCGGCGGTGCGCGAGGTTATGGGCCACGTCCAGAACATCATTAACGAGGTGAAAGAACACGGCGACACCGCCGTCATGCAATACACCTTAGAATATGATAAAGCGGACATCGTCGGGCTTCGAGTAACGGAAGGGGAGCTCCTCTCAGCGTACGAAAATGCTTCGCAGGACGTCATTGACGCGTTGTATCATCTTTCCGACAACATCACGTCGTTCCACATGCGACAGGTGCAAAGTGACTTGTGGCTTCATGAGGTCGCTCCTGGAGTTATCTTCGGGCAGAAGACTACGCCACTCGATCGCATCGGCGCCTACGTGCCCGGAGGATTCGCGCTGTACCCCTCGACGGCGCTCATGAATATTGTGCCGGCCAAGGTAGCCGGCGTGCGCGAGGTGGTCGTATGTATTCCGCCCATGCCTGACGGCACAGTGCCGGTGGCAACGCTCCTCGCTGCCGATATCGCAGGTGCGAACGCAATCTATAAGATTGGGGGAGCGCAGGCGATCGCTGCGATGGCGTATGGGACACAGAGCGTTGCAAAGGTGGACAAGATCGTCGGACCAGGAAACGTGTACGTAACGGCCGCAAAGCTACTCGTGCAGAGTGAGGTGGAAATCGACTTCCCAGCAGGCCCAAGTGAGATTGCGGTGCTCGCCGATGGAGGAAATCCTGAGTATATCGCCGCTGATATCGTTGCCCAACTCGAGCACGGCCCTAAATCATCTGGTTTCGTGCTGACCCCCTCTGCGGAACTCGCACGCGAGGTAAAAAGGGAGCTCATTGCGCAACGAGAAGCAGCTGCCCGGAAGGACCTCATTGATCTGAGCAACACCGCCGTTCTCGTGGGCGACAGCGTGGACGCCTGCGTTTCGTTCATCAACGACCTCGCTCCCGAGCACCTCGAACTCATGGTGCGCGATCCGATTGGCGTCTTGGGAAAGATCTGCAATGCCGGAACGATCTGCGTGGGCGACTATACCCCCGCAGCTGTCGGTGATTACGCCACCGGGACAAGCTCCACGTTGCCGACCGGCGGGTTCGCCAAGTACGTCAGTGGGCTCAACGTCGACCACTTTACTAAGAAGACGAGCGTTCAAGTGCTATCGAAGGACGGGCTGGACAGCCTTGCGGACCTCGTCAGTTCGTTGGCGCAGATCGAGGGGTTGCCTGCACACGCAGCGTCAGTGCTGCGGAGACTTCAATGAAGCTGACGCGCTCGAGCGCAATCGTCCCAGAAACTGACGTGACCGTTGCGGGGTGGGTGCACGAGCTTCGCGACCTCGGTGGCATTAGCTTCCTTCTGCTCCGTGATCGCGATGGTATTATGCAAATCACCATGCCCAAGAAGAAGGTCCCGCCTGAACTTGTCGAGCATGTGCGAAGTCTAAGCCGGGAGTCCGTCGTTCGCGTCGCGGGACTCGTCAAGGAGGAACTGAAAGCGCCGCAAGGCTTTGAGATTATTCCCTACGAGGTTGAGCTACTTAGCGCTGCGGAATCGCCGCTTCCGCTTGATGTTACCGGCAAGGTGCGGGCCGATCTCGATACAAGGCTGGATGCGCGGTTCATGGACATGCGTCTTCCAGCCACGCGCGCTATCTTCCTTATTCGTGCGACGGTGCTCCAGGAGGTACGGGCGTTTCTATCAGCCCACGATTTTATTGAAATTCAGACTCCCAAAATGGTGGCCACAGCGACTGAGGGCGGAACGCAGCTCTTCCCAATATCGTACTTTGATCGCGAAGCGTTCCTGAACCAGAGCCCGCAGCTCTACAAGCAGATGATGATGGCGGCCGGTTTGGAACGGGTTTTTGAGGTTGGCCCCATATTTCGCGCCGAGGAGCACGACACGCGCAAACACCTCAATGAAGTTACCTCGATCGACATAGAGGCCTCATTCCTGGACGATCGCGAGGTCATGGAGCTACTAGAAGAGCTCATTCGGCACGTCTATGTCGCTGTTGCTGAGCGTTGCAGCGCTTCGCTCCAAGCGCTAGGCGTGGCGCTATTGATTCCTAATATACCCTTCAAACGAATCGCTTACGCGGAGGCGATTGAAACCGCGGATATACCATGGGGAGATGATCTTGACACCGCTGCAGAAAAAGCGGTCGGCGAGGAGGTGGGGGAACACTACTTCATCATTGATTGGCCGGTTGAGCTGAAGCCTTTCTACGTGCAGCCACACAACAATCTCTGCTACGCCTTCGACCTCATGCACCCGAGGATGGAACTCGCGTCAGGTGCGCGACGGATTCATGATTACGCCCTCCTCGTCGAACAGCTTGCCAGCAAATCGCTCGCGCCGGAAAACTTCGGGTTCTATCTCGACGCATTTCGTTTCGGCATGCCGCCTCACGCCGGGTGGGGTCTTGGGGCCGAGCGCCTTCTCGTAACCATGCTCGGTCTCGCCAACATTCGGGAAAGCGTTCTTTTCCCTCGTGATCGGCGGCGGATTACGCCATAAAACCGAATTACGCCGCTTGGGTCCGAGTTCATACCATAAAGTATAAGGTGCGAACCCCGCACTACACTACGAGGTAGGGTATGCGTTATCAAGACGATCCAGATGAGGTGCCGCGTC
>PMIN01000196.1:0-11853 GCA_003158275.1 Methanobacteriota archaeon | reverse complement strand
GAGCTTCCAAGCGAAACAGAGCCGGATGAGCTTTCGCCTTCGAAACTGCAGGGAAAAAAGAAGACCACCTATATCATCGCAGATGTGGACTGCACTCCAGAGCCCCAGCGTCGCCTAGGCAACGACATAATCATCGCTGATCGCGAAGTGTGAGCGGGCACGCGGCCCGACGAAACGATGTTTATTAACGAACTTGAGATTCACAACTTCAAGTCATTTGGGAAAAGGGTGAGGATCCCCCTTTTTGACGATTTTACGGCTGTTTCCGGACCTAACGGTTCTGGAAAGTCGAACATCGTCGATAGTGTACTCTTTTGTCTAGGACTCTCGAGTTCGCGGACTATGCGCGCTGAGAAACTCACCGACCTGATTTTTAACGGGAACGGTGCCGACGAGGCAATGGTCAAGGTGAGGTTTGACAACGCCGACGCTGAACTACCCGCCGACGCGGAAGTGACGGTTGCGCGAAAGGTGCGTCGCACCGCAAGCGGGTACTACAGCTATTATTACCTCAACGGCAAGCCGTGCACGCTCGCAGACATTCACGAGCTTCTTTCGAAAGCGTGCGTCACCCCAGAGGGCTACAATGTGGTGCTCCAAGGCGACATAACGCGCATCATCGAGGTAAGCCCGCTCGAGCGCCGTAAGATCATCGATGAGATCGCCGGTATTGCTGAGTTTGACCGAAGGCGGGATCGGGCGCTCGATGAGCTCGAAGTAGTCCGGGAACGCGTTGAACGTGTCGAAATCATACTCAACGAGGTAGCGCTCCGGCTCGAGCAGCTTAAAGTTGAAAGGGAGCACGCCCTCACGTATCAAGACCTCAAAGCAAAGAAACGGGACTACGAAAAAATGGTGTTTGCGTCAAAGCTCCACAAGCTCGCGCGAGAGATCAAGGCGACCGAAGAAGACTTGGCGCGCAAGCAGCGGAGCAAGGACAAGACGGTTCACGAGCTCAGCGCAACGCGAGACGCGATCTACGATCTTGACGGTCAGCTGAGCTCACTCAACAGTGCCGTGTCTGAAAAAGGTGAAAATCAGCAATTCGAACTGACAAAACATATTGAGAGTATCAAGGGCGGTCTTGGGCAACATCAAAGTAGGATCGATTTTGTGACCAAGGAGGCAGAGCGCCTCGAATCACAGAAGCGCAAGGTGTTCATCGAAGTGAACGCCCTCAAGCAGAAGCACGAGGCACTGCAGGGCGATCTGGGAGCTGAAGCGGTGCGACGGGCAAGCCTTTCAAGCGAGCTCGCAGAGCAGGAGCAGGAGCTCAACGCGCTCAAAGAACAGCTTGCTACGCTCGATGAAAATGTGACTCAAGCGCGCGACGAACTCTTTGAAAAGCGCGAAGCGCATGGCGAGGAAAAAGACAAGCGGGGGGACGTCGTACGCGCCCGTGACAGGGTGCTCGATGTCTTACGTCGCGCCTCAACGGACGTGCACGCGCTCGAGGGGAAGATTGACGCCGTGCGTTCAGACGTGGCTTCTATAGGGCGTGATCTGGAGAAGATTCATAAGGATCGCGCCGCACTGGCGCAAAAACTGGAGAACGCGCGCGAGAACATCAAAGACCTTGAGGTGCAACGCGAGGACCTAAAGCTCGCCGCGGAAACGGTCGAAAGGCGGCTAAATCAAGCGCATCAGGAGTTCGTCCGCGCGGAAGCGCGCCTTAAAGAGAGTTTCGGCAAAGCGGTGGAAGCGATAATGGCGGCCCAGTTGCCTGGGGTGCGTGGGGTCGTGGCCGAGCTTGGCAAGGTTGATCCGAGGTATACCTCGGCTCTCGAAATTGCGGCGGGCCCGCGCTTGCGAAACATCGTCGTCGACACGGATGCAGACGCGGCGCACGCTATCGNNAGATGAAGTCCGTGCACCGCGAAGTGCTCCCTGCGCGCGCCGGCATCGTCGAGTACGCTATTAATCTCGTTGATTATGACCCGGAGTACGCAGCGGCATTTTCATACGTGTTTGGCAAGACCGTTGTCGTCACTGAGCTCGAGCCGGCTCGGGGTCTCATTGGCCAGTACCGCATGGTGACGCTCGAGGGTGAGCTGCTCGAAATGAGCGGTGCCATGACGGGAGGCATCGACCGGCGGGCGCTGAGGTTTATCGCCGGCGAGGAGCAAGAGCTGCACAAGCTTAGTCGCCAGATACGCGAGTACGAAAATGAACGTGAACGCCTGCAGCAAGGGCTTAACGACGTGGATGACCTTCTGCTACAAGCACGGCACGAGCTTGTCACAGCTGAGGGCGAGCGGGAGCGGCTGGCGCGGGAGACCGAGGTTTTCGAGGCGCGAAAGGAGCAGGCTAACGCAGAAGCGGACGCGGAAATCGTCCACCTTGCTGCGATGCGGGCAGAGAAAGAGCAGGCGGGCGTGAAGATTAATGAGCTTGAGGAACAAGAGGCGCTACACAGCTCAGCCGTTGCCGCCCTTGAGCAGGACATAGCGGAACTTGAAAAGCGACTCAAGGGCACCGACGCGTCAAAGCTCACTGAAAACCTCGCTCAGATCGCGGACGAGGTCCGACGGCTACAGGCCCGCATCAGCAAATGCGACGCAACCATCGCTGATTTTCGCCTTCAGGAAGACTATAACGAGAAGAAGCTTGCTGACGCTAAGGAGCATTTGGAAACGACCGATGAGGGGATCAAGGAGCTCCGGGCCAGTATCCGTGAGCATTCCGAGGCTGCTACGCATCTGGAACAGGAGCTCGCCGACGTTTGTGGCCGCGAGCGCGAACTTACGCGCGAGCTTTCAGAACTGCGTGAAGGACGCGATGCGCTGCTAGCGCAGATCAGCCTGAAGGAGACGGAGAAGGGGGATCTTCAGCGCAAGATTGATCGCAGCGAGCAGGCGATCGAAACCCTTGACTATCAGCGGCTGGAGCTTGAAGCCCGTCGAGACGAACTCAAAGCAGAGGCGGGCGAGATCGACGACGTGCCGCCTGATGAGCCGCATGAGGCTATCGTAGCAGCGCTGAGAACCCTCGAAGCGCAGCTCGAGTCGATGAATGACATCAACATGCGAGCAATCGAGGATTATGACAACGTCGCCCGACGACAACAGGATCTCGCCGCACGCAAGGACACGCTTTTCAATGAACGCGCTGAGATACTCGAACGCATCGACCGCTACGGCCAGATGAAAAAGGAGGCGCTGCTCACGGCGTTTGAAAGCATCAATGCAAACTTCAAGGATATTTACGTCGAACTCTCCGGGGCCACGGGCGAGCTTGCTCTGGAGAACTACGAGGATCCCTTCGACGGCGGCCTCTTCATCCACTCGTGGCAACAGGGCAAACACGTGCAGCGAATCGAGGGGATGTCGGGCGGAGAGAAGAGCCTTGCAGCGCTGGCGATGATCTTCGCCATTCAACGGTACATGCCGGCGCCGTTTTATATGTTCGACGAAATCGACATGTTCTTGGACGGTGCAAACGCCGAACGCGTCGCACACATGATTAAGAAACTCTCCTCGGACGCTCAGTTTATAGTTGTCTCGCTGCGAAAACCCATGATCGAAGCGGCCAGTCGCACGATAGGCGTCTCAATGCAGGAGGGCAACATCTCGAGCGTCACTGGGGTGAAGCTTAATTGACCAGCGATGGACGCGACGCCACCGCCAACGGCGAAGCGCCTGAAGATTTTGATGAACGATCAATCGACATTTTGGTGTCGCTCGCAAAAAACGGCGAGATCGATCCGTGGGATATCGACATCGTCGACGTCACCGACAAGTTCTTGGCCCAAGTCGCGGAGCTCGAAAAACTCGACTTGCGCGTGTCAAGCCGAACGCTTCTTTTTGCATCGATTCTGCTGAGGATGAAGGCGGACGCGCTCGAGGAATCGGAACCGCAAGACCTGGACGAAGAAGAATTGCTCGATGAAGACCTTCGCGCGTGCTTCCCCGCGCTCAAGCCTAAGGTACGGCGGCACGCGAAGCGTCGTGTCACTCTATCAGAGCTCATCCACGAGCTTAAAAAAGCGACAAAGCGAAAGGAAAAGTCAGACGTCCGCCGGCTCATACAGCTGCAACCACAGGAGTTTGACGCTTTCGCAGTGGCGCACACTGAAGACATCGAGCGGCAGGTCAAACGCGTGCAACGCGAGCTTAAGCGACGCTTCGGGAAGCAGGATCGGGTGCTCTTTAGCGAGCTTGTCATCGATAATACTGCTGAGCATATTGTACAAACCTACATACCATTGCTCTTCATGGCAACTAGGCGACAGATACAGCTTGAGCAGAAGGAACTATTCGGTGACATCTGGATCCAATGTAAAAACCTTTAACGCCCTTGCAGCGTTCATGAACAGTAATGAACGATAGAGACCTCATCGAGGCAGCGCTCTTCGTTGCAGGCAGGCCATTAACCCTTCTCGAACTAGAGTCTATCGTAAGCCTTGATGCTGATGTCGAAGAAATCGTCGAATCGCTCATCGAAGAATATCGGGAGAATGGCGCGCTTGAGATCGTTCAGACCGACGAAGACATCGTGATGCAGGTGAAGGACGAATATGCCGACGCAGTCCGCACGATCGCTCAGCGTGATCTCGAAACGCCCGTGCTGCGTACGCTTGCCGTTATTGCGTTTCATCAACCGGTCACACAATCAAAGGTAGCCGAAATTCGAGGCAACAAAGCGTACGGGCATGTGCATGACCTCGAGGCGCGCAAGCTCGTTGAATCGGAGCGTTACGGCAGAACAAGAATGCTCCGCACTACGAAAGCTTTCGCGGACTATTTTGGTTTCGAAACGGAAAGCCTCGAGGAGATTAAGCAAAAAATCGGGCTGCTTCTGCGGTAGCCGTCCATGCGCGCCGCCGCCTCTCAGCCGCAGTTTTGGATATCGGGCAAAGAAGTTTCTTGTCGAGTACGAGCCGCCCGATTCGCGATCTTTGCTGCAAAAGCGCCGGCCACGAAGCCTGCATCCACGTTCACGACCGCCAATACCGAGCACGACTGCAGCATTGCTAGCAGGGCAGCTTTTCCTCGACCGCCTAAGCCGTACCCCGTGGAGACTGGAACGCCTATCACAGGGATATCAGTCAAGCCTGCTACAATGGTGGGGAGGGCCCCTTCTCTGCCAGCAAGGACGATGAGCACGTCTGTGTCTAACAGTTTGGAAAGCTCTGGATACAGTCTGTGAATGCCCGCTACGCCTACATCGTACGATACGATTGTCTTGCAGCTTAGTTCTTCAGCGAGAAGGCGGGCCTCCTCTGCAACAGAGATATCTGCAGTACCGGCGCATACAACGCCGACAAGTCCGTAGGGGGGTTCAACGTGCGGTTTTTCTCCAATAGCTGCGATGCGTGCTCGATCGTGCCATTCGACGTCAAAGTCTTTGAGTGCCCGCAACTGGTGCTCTGAAACCCGGGTNNACTTCTGGAATTCCTACCCGATGCAGCCGCGCGGTATCTAGCTTCGCAATTTCAGCAACCTTTTCATATCCGTCGATAGTGATCTCGCGTCGAATGAGTCGTGCGGCTTCTTGTTTCGAAACCTCTCCGTCGATGAGCCTATTGAGTATTGTCTCCAAGCTAGGCATGCGCAGTCATGTTCTTAGCAAGCGTAATAAATACACTACATTGAGGAACACAACGGGCCAACACCATCGGCGCGCGAACGGACAGTTGGCAACCAGGGTGGGCCGGAGCCGTTAAATACGGTCCGTTCGCTTCTATCGTGTAGCGAGCCATAAGAAAGCTTGGAGGAGAAGAGAAGACGCGTGAAAGCTTCTGAAGACAATCGAGACGTGAAACGGCGGCTTGCACGGCCACGCGGCACCCGCGATTTTTTGCCCGGTGCGATGGCAAAACGTCGCTTTGCCGAGCTTCGGTTCAGAAACGTGGCCGAACGCTGGGGGTACGGCGAGATCGCAACGCCGGCGTTTGAGCCGCTCGACCTCTTTACGATCAAGTCGGGAGAAGCGATAAAAGACGAGATTTACAGCTTCACAGACCGTGGGGGGCGCGCACTAGCGTTGCGGCCTGAGCTCACCGCGCCCGTCATGCGCGTGTACGCGAACGAGCTGCAATCCGCGCCTAAGCCGCTCAAGTTCTACTATTTCGGTGACTGCTTTCGGTATGAGCGACCTCAGTCCGGGCGGTACCGGCAGTTCTGGCAGTTTGGCGTCGAACTCATTGGAAGTGAAAGGCCAGAAGCGGATGCAGAGGTGATCGCGCTCGCGCAGCATATGCTGCGAAGCCTAGGGCTTGAGGCAAAGATCCACGTTGGCTCTCTGGACGTCCTTAGGGCCGTGTTTTGCGAGCTTGATGATGAAACCTGTGCCCTCGCGATGCGCTTGATCGACAAGGGCGATTTCGATCGATTGCAGGAGCTCCCACACGGCGACACCGCCATAAGCATCATCGAAGCGCCAGACCCATTAAGCGAAGCGCAAAGCGTCGCGTCGATCGATCACCTCTTGCAGGTTCTTGAGCTGCTTGATACGCTCGCCATAGCGTATGATGTTGATTTCGGCATCGCGAGAGGGCTCGAGTACTACACCGGGATCGTCTTTGAAGCTTATGCCCACGACCTCGGCGCTCAGAACCAAGTTCTCGGAGGGGGCGCATATCGGCTGGCACACCTCTTCGGCGGCGATGACGTGCCGGCAACAGGCTTTGGAATTGGATTTGACCGGATCATGCGGGCCGTCACTGTTCACGGCGAAGAGNNTCGCCGATGAGTTGCGGGCACACGTCTCCACGGATGTTGACGTTATGGGGCGAACGGTTCGTGCGCAGTTGACGTATGCCAACAGCGCAAGTTTCGACTTCGCCGTCATTATCGGAAAGAGCGAAATGCAGACCTCAAAACTGACGCTGCGCAATTTGAGAACCGGTGAACAAGAATCACTATGCGTTCAAGAGATTATCGATCGCGTCCTAAGCTATACATAGGGCAAAACGGACTACAGGAGACTGTTTATGAATGTCGTGCAGAGCGTGCTATGGAAACTGGTAAACCCAATAGCGATTGTCACAGCCCGCTGTGCGGGGAATGCGAGCGGCTTCGTCGCAAGCTGGATTACCCAGGTGTCGTTCGTGCCGCCGCTGATCATGGTAGCAGTGAATCCGTTGCACTACACCTACGAGCTCATCGTCAATAGCAATGCATTTGCAGTCAATATTCTCAGAACTGATCAAGCGGAATTGGTTGAGGTCTTCGGCAAGAGCTCAGGTAGGAAAGTTGAAAAGTTCGCGTCTACGGAGTACGATCTGGGGAGCACAGGCTCGCCCATCCTCACAGACTGCTTGGCGTTTGTCGACTGTAACGTGATGTGGACGAGAGAGGCCGGTGACCACGTTCTTGTTGTCGGCAGCGTCGCTGGTGCCGCCATCAACTCTGATGGCGAAACCCTTCAAGAAGCGCGGTCAATGTACGCGCAACGCACATCAAGCTATTCGTCATCGAGGGATCAATAATGGTGGAGCTTAATTTCAAAAATGGCCTCATTCCGGTCGCTACGCAGGACGATGAGACGGGGGAAGTGCTGATGATCGCCTTTATGGATAAGGACGCATTCGAGATGACCCGAAAAACAGGCTGCGTCCATTATTGGAGCCGAACAAACCGGCGCGTTTGGAAAAAGGGGGAGACATCGGGTCACGTTCAACGGGTAAAAGAGATCTTGGTTGACTGTGATGCGGACGCCCTTGTGATCAAGGTAGATCAAGTTACAGCGGCGTGCCACACTGGCTTCCGGTCGTGCTTCTTCAGGACTATCGACGGGAGGACAATAGGCGAAAAGGTGTTCGATCCCGAAGAGGTATATAAAAAACGCAACTAAGCACCACCTATCGTCGCGTCAACGTGAGTCGCTGGGCGGGGCATTGAACTCGAAGATGCCCCTCACAAGCCGTAACTGATGCGAGGGAGGGGGGCCGCCTCAGTTCGTGAAATATAATCTGCCAAAGCATCTGAATGCTCTTGTCAGGGTTTCGTCCCGCACGAGATTGCGGCTCTTCGGCTGCGCCAGACGCCGGCGAAAATGTTTAGGTAGATGCGTTGCACACTTTTTACTGAGATTATGACGCGTAAATGCATCGAAAGAAGCTGCCTGTATCACGCTGAGTGCGAGAGTTACTTTGAGGATCAAAACTTGACCGACTACACGAAAACGAAATCCGTGACTGGCGAGGAGCTCTGCGTATTTCATTGGGGCATTGGGTTTATGCGCGTAATGAAGAAATGTCCCGGCCGGGAACCGAAAGCGCAAAATCGACCTTGAGCTGCAGTTTAGTTGGGGATCCCTGCGATTATTTGCGTGCGCTTGCGGCTTCTTGCGCGAGTTTTTTGTCCTCTACACTCGCACCGTTGTTACCGTTTGTCCATTGGATACCCGTCGTTTAGCCGGTAAGTGGCAGCCGGTCTCGTCCTAGAGGGCACGCTGTTCCAGACGCTTCGCAGCTGGTTTGAGCTTCTGAATAACTTTGTGCCGCCAGTCGTACTATTTGACGTAAAGGCGCTGTTCTTAGTCGGGTTTCGTTGTCGGACGTGTCTCAGCCAAAATTGCAAGTCGTCGTCGCGATTACAAACAATCTTTCGTCTTGCTTCGAGACCCACGAGTATATCTGCGATGATATGAGCTAGGTTTGACGTCATTATGGATCCTCTCTCCTCCTCCTCCTTACGCTCACGTAGCCTGACACGGCGACGGTCGTGAGGCGCTATAATGGGAAGCACTAGATTGCACGGGAGGCACGCGTGAATGCCAAAGCTAAGAAGTATTCGAGAAGATGCTTCAGGTTTAAGAGGCGCGGGTTCGTATGCTATTATTATGTCGAACAAGTCGTATTCGATGAACGTTTCTGACATGAGTGAGGACGAAGTCGACAACGCGGTATCAGATGCGCTGCACGGAATCGTGAAAGCGATGAATCTTTGGCAAGAAAAAAAGTCGTTTCACAAGAATGTCACTGACGCGCTGTTTGACATTTTGAAACAGAAAGACCTCACCATTTTTGATGTCCTTATCAAACGAGATGAGAAAGTCTGCGAGATTCTGGATGAACCTACGAAAGACATCCCTGAAGGAAAAATGCTTGAAGGCTCGATAGATACGGAAACGGTGAAAGTGTATAACCTGCGCTCCAAGGATCCTAACGGCAATTTTGAGCTGCTGTATGACAATGAGTTTAGAAAGCACATCCAGATGACGTTGTATACTGAACGAAAAAGAATCAAGATGTGATTTGGCCAAGAACTCACCAATCCCTGCGACGCATAGCACGTGCAAAGGGGGTTAGGTTGTTTCGGTTTGGGGGTTTACATTCATGTCTCTGTCTGAATACGATCGTAAGCGATACCACCGACAAATAATCATTCCTGGGTTTGGGGAAAGTGGGCAGCAACGGCTGAAAAACTCGACCGCCCTCATAGCTGGCTTAGGCGGGCTCGGCTCACCTCTGGCGTTGTATCTTGCTGCCGCGGGCGTTGGACATCTGCGGCTGATTGATATGGACTCTGTCGAGCTTAGCAATTTGAACCGGCAGGTACTGCATTGGGACGAAGATCTGGGAAAACAAAAAGTCGAATCAGCATCGCAGAAAGTGGAAAGGATCAATCCAACGACTAGCGTTGAAGCATTCGATCTGACGATTGAGGACGAGAATGTCCTTGAGCTCACCAAACGCTGTGACATCATTCTCGACGCTATGGACAACTTCGCGGTGCGGTACATGCTAAATTCGGCGGCTATTGCTCACCACGTCCCGCTGATCCACGGCGCGGTATACGGCTACGAAGGGCGACTTACTACCGTGTTGCCGGGCAAGACCGCTTGCCTAGAGTGTATCTATCCGCACGCTCCGCCTCGCGCAGTGTTTCCGGTGTTAGCTACGACACCAGGCGTGATAGCATTGCTGCAAGCAACAGAGGCCATTAAGTGCTTAGCTGGCGTAGGCGTCCCATTGGTCGACGAACTCCTCATCTACGATGGCGAAATGATGGCATTCGACAAGGTCAAAGTGGCCAGGAACCCGCACTGCAAGTCGTGCGCCAGCTCCTGGTCGAAGTAGGCCTACTGCAATAAAGTGCATTTCGTTGTAGCGGCGCTTCACCCGAAATCCTTGTTAATAATCTCCGACACAACGGCAGTGACTTGGGGATTATATCGCTAGAACGGTAGTAATCAACGTCTGAGGTGGTTTCCAAGCTGTGATTGCGGCCGCATCACTTATGTGGCGGACGATTTTTTTGGATGCTGTCAATGTCGAAGTCAAAGCGGAGCGTTTCAGGCTCGGAGGTTGTTACTGTCTGCCTTGTCAGACTAAAAATACGCCATAACACTAGGGCCAACGCCAATGCGGCCATCCCTATAATGCCGATGAACTTCTCGTTGCCAGCATAGACTGCGAAGGAACTGGCAACAATAGCTATCAGCACGAGGACAAGTAGTACCAGATTGGTTTTCAAAAGGCGACTCAGGGTCATGGCTTCGGGACAGTGGCGAGGTCAGCGCGATGGACAATATCATGTTGAAACACTATATAAAGCTGATTTGTCGATCTTAAGACCATTCGTGCTGCGCACTGAGGTTTGCGCAGTCGCTTCTACGCAAGCAAGACGGCTATGATTCCTGAGAGAAAGACGCCGTCGAAAGTGCCGGCGCCACCAATCGAGGCAATGGGGGCCCCAACCTGCTTGATGGCTCCTAAATTCGTTAAGTCGGCTCCGATCAGAGTGCCCAGCACGCCACACACATAAGCTAAAGCAAAGGCGTTGTTGACCCCCGAAAATAGTGTCAAAACGGCGATAGTATAAACGGCGGCAACGAGAGGGGAAACAAGCGCTGGAGAGACTATTCCCACTCCCTTTACTGGTTTTGATATGAGATGGGAAATAACGGCTACAAGAGTCACCCCGACGATCGCAAAGGCTAAAACGTCCGGGAATCGCCATAGGAGGTAAAGCGAGACCACAGATGGAATTAGGGCGCCGCCGACATTGATAGCAACGACCGTTTTTCGGGAGCCTTCGGCCGCTGCTGGCACCCGATAGGTCATGCCGAAAACGGTGACATAGGCGTCAGTAATGATCGGCTCAGACGCTTCAAGAGTGAATAGAGGTATGTTAATAACGCTCCCGATGAGCACAGCTAAAAGCAAAAGCAAGATGGCTTGAGCAGAAAACCCGACTCGACTAAAAGCCGCTCCGATTAGCCCAAGGAAGATGAAAACAGAGAGCAGGAGAACTACGAATATGACAAATGCCGTAATGACTGGCGAAAATGGGCTGTAGACGTACGTCCGACGATCTGCCAAAATTGCCCCCAATACGCGCCTGTTTTTCAGCCGCCGCTTCCGCGGGAAATCTAGCTGAGTCAATATAGCCGCATCGATATAAGGTTTTCAGGCAATTAGCGAAGCAAGGCACGATCCGTCCTGCGACGTGAGCGTAGCGACGAGATCTTGCGAATAGGCAGGCGGCTGCTTAGGTATTACTGCAGTGTGGCGCGACAAAGCGGCTGGCAGTGGCCATTGGCCGGGCGCTGTTGCGGCTTTCGTAGGTCGCGCGTAACGCAAAGCATTGCTTTGACTAGCGCTGATGGTTCTGAACGACAGGCGCCGTTTTGTGTCGAGAAGCAGCAGTTCACAAAAGATTTTAGTTCTTCACAGCGACGCCGACTGGCCATCTTTGCGAAGGCCGACACAATTTGGCCCCTACTTTAGGGAGCTGTCGCAGCAACTCAAAGGAATAACGCGGGCCTGAGTGTGGCGTTTAATGTCTTAAGTCGAACTCTTTTGATGCTCGGACGTAGTGATCAAACAGCTCGCGGCCCCACTTAGTGCCGTCGTTGCTATAACTTAGCAACTCGTCGGAATAGTCATAAGACCCGTCCAAT
>PMIN01000151.1 GCA_003158275.1 Methanobacteriota archaeon | reverse complement strand
GATTACAGCATCGCAACCGCTTGGCAAAAGGAGGAAACGGAGGCGACTCCGAGTGAAGAGACGCCGTCAATGTCCTTGTTATCATCAGCGCACTGCTCAGCTCAGCGGTGCAAGCGATGCCCGTGATCGCCTATTCTATAGTAGCGCCACAGATAAAAAAACCGGTGGTAACCCAGCTCAGGGATTTTGGCTGACTTGAAAAGACGGTACTCAAGAAGATTAGCCAATCGGACGTGCCTGACAACCTGTTCAGTCTGCTCCAAGCACTGAATCGGATAGCTAGAATAAGCTAAGGACAGTCAATCTTTGGTAGGGAATTTACGGGAAAAGAGATCCTTCAGATATCATATCCTGTGGCCGAATTGTACTGTTCTCTTATCCTCTTCGCAGTATCGCCAGACACCCTCTCCTCCAGCAGGTCGAGAAACATCCCAGCAGCCTCCGGGGAGATGCACAGCAAGCACTCTGAGCCGTCCAGGATAAGGTCGGCCAGATACTTGAGGTCCTCTGTTGAGAGCCTCTTCAGCCGGTCCTGTAAGTCGTAATCGTCTGCTGCAAAATGCATGGAGACCGGTGGCAGGATGGAACGGTAATGGGTGGGTATACTCGCTTCCGGGGCAAGCTTCCTTAAGATCTCGTTATCCTTCTCATTGAGCTTTCTCATGTACGTCCTCCAGAAAGGGAGTTACCATTCTCGTAGTAATATCTTGCGCCGCTCTATGGACCGATCGTCGTTCCTTTGCTGCCTATGCCAAGATTTCGAAGTATAAAGACTGGATAACGTCTACCTGCGGCTTAAGATATTGCGAGCCGCGTTTCCCTGCAATACTTCATATAAACACCATACACGTCCTCTAGCAGCGGGGCTTCCATTCATCCTACGCGCTCACAAAAGCTTTATCACATCTATTTCATCTCTCAATAAATCATGAGCGTTGAGCTCAATTTACTTGAAAAGACGTTGGTAGTCCCGCTGTGGCACAGAGCACAGACAAGCAAAGCACACCCTGAGCTACTGAACGATGTTAAAGCTATTGAGCTCGTCAACCATCTTGACTACGATTTTTCAATCTTCGAGCAGCGATTCACTGTTGAGGATAGCTTCAGGTCTGCAGCACGAGCGCGACAGTTCGACGATAAGCTTCGAGCGTACGTCAGCACACATCCTGATGCGTCGATAATGAATCTCGGCGCAGGCCTCGACACAGCCTTTTACAGGGTCGATAATGGATCCATTGAATGGTACGACCTCGATCTCCCGAACGTCATTGCTCTGCGCAAGCAGTTACTGCCTGAAACCCATCGAATCAAGTACATCGCCAAGTCGCTGTTTGACATGAGCTGGTGTGCTGACATGGACCACACCGATAACGGCATCTTCATANNGATTGTTAATGACTCATTAAAGTCAGTTGATATGGACGTAGAAGTGAAGTGGGAGTTGGAGGACGCACGCGTCATTACTCAATGGGATAGCCGCCTAAAACTTATCGACCAGACCCCTGCCTACTTAATTCCTCGAGATCCTGCGTGGGGAGAGCAAACATTGGAACACATAGATACGAGCGACCTGACCAACGCTTTATCTATTGTTCATCTATGCGTGTAATGTCCCCGCTTTGTGACACTCAACTCGCTGAAGACTACAAATCACGAGGGTGTGTGAACCGGCCATCCTTCTAATGCCGCATATAAGTATCATACACGTGCCCGGCAGTGGATGCCGAAGTAGCCTTATAGGTTCTCGTTTCGGGGCCTGTATTAGGCTCCTTTTATGTGCGGCGTTCAAGCTGTCCTGTACATCCTTCGAAGTGCTGAATAAGTGTGTTTGGGGCAAACTCTGCTACGTCAGAGGNNGCCGCCAACTCTAGAATGTAAACCGGTTGAGCCTCGCAAAGACTCTTCCTTCTGGCCTTTGGAAGGAACGAGCACGGCAACAACAACCTGGTACTCGCAGGGCCTATAACGTTGGGATGCGGTGCGTGAGTTCGGCCCAGTCGCTGCCGACGGCCTTTTTAATGAGTTCCTTTACTCCGGCGAAAGCAGGTGCCGGCATCACCATCTGCCAGATACAGGTCATGTTCTCACGATCGTCGTGCCCCATCAGCGGGAACATCCACGCCACTACTTCCGGAAACCGCTCCTGGGGAATCGCGCTGGACATGATACCAACAGCCTTCCCTTGTTCGGGCAAGGCGACTCGTTCGGTGAAAATCCGGTAGAGATGGGTATCCTCCTTACCCAGGTGGATATTGAGATGAAAACGGAACGCAGCGGTGGCCCGGGCGGTTGTTAACGGGTCGCGTGAAGCGTACGATTTACTCAACTCGTTAAATGCCGAGTCCAAACCACGGTGGTCTTTCACATAGGCCTCAGCAACCAAAGGGGCGACATCCTCGAGCACGGGGAAGATAGCTAACTCTTCTCCGTGGGCGTGCCAGACCAATACTTCGTTGAAGAACCGGAAACGCTCGACGGTGGCGGCAAGACCCTCATCTCCCCGTGCTGCGTCCAACGCTGCGGCATCGATACGCTCCATGTCATTCCGGAACGCATTGTGAAGCGCCCGTATCGCATCTACAGGTTCTGCCATGACAATTCCCTCTGTGGTTTAGTCATAAAAGATTACCTCTTTGAATGATGCAGATCTTAGTCCCCACACTGAAGAGTGAACGTATAACGCGTTTCGTGTCCATTTGCGCAAGCTTTCCAAGGTAAACGCACATTCCTTGTTTGTCTGCCGTCAAAAAGAGTTTCCGTGATGCCGTCGTATCCGGCTAGAATGCCGCCTTCGCTTTGCAGCCTGAGCACGTTTCGTCGTGCGATTCTATGAAACTCTCTTCTTCGTCCGGCAATCCGGTTTACTCTCAGAAGTATCTACGTTGAACGCACCAAAACCAACAGCGTGGAAAAGGTTCAGGGAAACAGCTCACGCAGCTTGATCTTAAATTCGCCCAGTTTTCCACCGTAGTTACCCGCGGAAATTCCGACCACACCGTCGATGTCCAAGGTGGCTTTAATTCCTTTCTTCATCGCCTCTCT
>PMIN01000149.1:9862-11683 GCA_003158275.1 Methanobacteriota archaeon | reverse complement strand
AGCGGCAAGCACAGCTGGGATGCCGATAAGAATCAGGCCCGCGAGGAGATTTTCCCTCCATCCAAAATTGAAGACACCTGCGCCAACGACGAGCGACAAAGCAAGGGTGACAAGAATGGAGTTCTTCCACCGCGGAGCTGCAAACACGTACTTCATCAATCCGGCAGTGCTCTCCTCCATGCCCTTTACGACTTTCTCTTTGTGGCCGAATATCCTCAACTTCATCTAGTCCACCACGTTCTCATTTGTCTTCGAGTTTGAACTCGTGAATCTCCACGCACCCTCTCCACTGCTCGCTAAACCACTGCTTGTCATAATTCATTACTTTAATGCGCCTTTTAAAGATAGGAGCGTCCAGAACAAGTGTTTCGTACTCGCCGCCCTCGCCCATAATGTGCACCCCGTGTTTTCTATGCAATTCGGACAAATCATCGACCGCCCCTTCATCGAGGTTCCTGCCGAGCCACGATTCATTCATTCCATAAGCAGCGACCTGAACAACGATAATATCCATTGCGCCCGCCATTGCCCGTAACAAGCGTTCACTGCCTTTGTTCCACAAGGGGGCATACAACTTCAATTCAAGCTCAACGCATAGTTTCTTGAGTCGGCTCATTTGGTAGTTCGACGCTATCGTGCCAGCTACAACGCCGTCCGCTTCCGCGCCTTGCAGGAGGGTTTTCAACAATGTCAATTCATCCTCGTGCGAAAACGATACGCCCGACACTAGCGGAATGTCAACGGCCTCCGAAATTAGGCGAGTGAGACGTGAGCACGGCACGTGGTACAGGAATGAGTCTTCTACGGCCTGAACGTTGACTAACTCTACAACTTCGTGTTCACGCAACGCGCAACTCAACGCGCAGATAGAATCCTTGCCTCCAGAAATCAGAGCAATCAATCGCATTCAGACTCCAACTAGGGAAAGAAAAACAGTGGCACTTAACCTTCCTTGAGGGCGACATCAATTGTTTTCAGCGGCACGTCAGCTAACGCTTTACCAATTACCGCCTTTGCGATTTTTGCCGCGTGCGACTCATTTTCGGCATTTACGACTTTTATCTCGAGTATTAGCCCGACAAGAGCGGTATTAGCCACCAAATAGACGCTGTCGAATACTTCGCCGCAGGCGGGGCACGACATCGACCCGACCGCCACTTCAACCTTGCTCAGTTTTGGGTTTAAGCGTTTGCCCGCCTCCGATATTGCTATGCCTATGGCGTCATCTACCGATTTGACGTCCTTCACCAACCACGCAGCCTCGAGCGTGACATAATAATTGGGCATACTTCAATGTAAGTCAACAAAGTTAATTAATATTGGCACCAAGGCTGTCTAATCAAGATGCGAGCGCTAATTCAGCCGAAGAGCCCCGGCTACTCTCTTTGTTGGGCCTGAAGCGCTCCTACACGCACACCCGCGTCAAGCCACCCGTGGCCGTAGCTAAAGCAGACCAGTGCATTGACCAAATCGCCGCTTGTCCGAAAATAGACTCCATCCTCATAATAGGACCGCGCCATGGTCAAAACGTCGGTAGCACATTTCTTGTTTACAACAATGTCTGCACGTTCCAGAGCGATGCGGAGCATCGTTTCATACAGCGCTACTTTATCCACAATCTGGGACATTTTGAGCACCAGCAAACGTTTGAAGCGCCTGCTTTTCCACGATGTGAAGTGACGCGGGTATGACAAGGACGTGCAAGGGAGGCCCAAAATCGTACTCCTTGAGCCTCGCCAACACGTCTGCTTTAACCGTCGGTGAACGCGACCCCGCTCGCGCGATGCCCACGGCTAGCAGAGATGCCAACTGATTGCGCCC
>PMIN01000149.1:0-9829 GCA_003158275.1 Methanobacteriota archaeon | reverse complement strand
CCGCCGTAGCAATCGATGTCCCGTGAATAATTTGGGTGTCTATCCCTCTGTCGTGCGCCCGTATCCTTAAATCGACGTGCGTTGTAGAGATCATCGCGTCGCCCGCCGTTAAGAAAGCGACATTCTTGCACTCGGCATCTCGCAAAACTGTCTCGTCAGGAGCTTGCTCAACATCATTTCTGTCCAGCAGACGGATTTCGCGCTTATAGAATCCTTCCAATTTCTCAATTGTGGTTCCTAGAAGCTTTGAGGTATAGAACTCCGCATATATAACATCAGCATTTTCGATCGCTTTTAGTCCTTTCACCGTTACGTCTTCTTCGTCGTACAAGCCTAACCCAACGAAGGTCAGCACCGCATCACCTCATTTCGCGAGCAGGATTCGGCAGATAGCTTAGCGTCTAATGAAATAGCTTTTTCTCTCGGCAAATTGGAATCTTCAATTCATTTTGACTCTCGTGCCTCAGACTTTAGAGACCAGAAAAAAGATAAGCGTCGCGTGTTCTTATAGCGTGCGATGCCTGTGTCGACGAAAAAGAAATTGTGCGTGAGTGTACCAAAGCGAGAAGGCGAGCGGGTCAGAAAAGAGCTCAAGGAACTTGGCCTCTTAGATGAGAGCTACGGAATAGAAGAACGACGCAGTCGACTTTATATCCCTTTCAAAGGAGAAGCTGATGAGCTTCGCTATGATCTTGAACCCTGCGCTTTGAAACCACGGCTGCGACCGCTTCGCAAGAGGCTTGGAATCCGGTACGATGTCATTGGAGATATCGCCATAATTGACTGGTTCGACGGCATTCTAGCCGCCGCGACAGAGCTTCTGAAGACACGAAGAGACATCAAAGTTGTGCTGGCAGCTGTTAGTGGCGTAGGTGGTCAATATCGGCTCAAAGACCTTGTCTTCGTCGCTGGGGAAAGACGGACGGAAACGGTGCACAAAGAATATGGCTCCAGACTGCGAGTGGATGTTGCGGGCGTCTATTTCAGCCCACGGCTAGCAACAGAAAGACATAGGATAGCCGAGTTAGCGCAGTCACGGGAAACCGTGGTGGACATGTTCGCGGGCGTCGGGCCTTTTACGATACTGCTAGCTAAGAAAGTTAAAAAAGGAATTGCCTTTGAGAAGAATCCCAAGGCCTTCCGCTGTTTGAAGAAGAACATCGAACTGAACAGGTTGCACAACGTCGAGGCGTGCTCCGGCGACGCAAAAGACCTAGCCCCTAAATTTATAGGCGCAGCAGACCGCGTCATTATGAATTTACCACATTCCGCCTTTAATTTCCTGTACGACGCAGTAACGATGCTTAGTGAGAGTGGCGGCTTTGTCCATTATTACGACGTCAAGCCCGAAAACGAGTTTCCTCGTACGATTGAAAGAATTAAAGAAGCTGTCGGAAGATTTGATAGAACGGTCGAAGGAACTTGCCTCAAGAAAGTAAGGTCCTACGCTCCCCGCCAGTACCACGTCGTACTCGATATAAAAATTTCCCCGCGCTGAAGTTGCTGTTTCTCTTTGAATGCGCAACAGGTCTTAAAAACTCGGCCTTATGTTATGGTTGGAAGCAGTGGGGTGTGTCTTTTGTGTTTAGCGCGATGCACTCGATCAGAGATTTCTTGAACCCGTTTTGGTTCCACGTCCAGCAGCTTGGCGGTTTCCTTGACGGTTTTCTCCTTGTCAATCAGCTCTAGCAAGATCCGATCAAGGACATCGTACGAAAGACCTAGTTCTTCCTCATCAGTTTGTCCTAACCAAAGTCCAGCAGAAGGGGCTTTCGCGATTATTCTATCAGGAATCCCCACGTATCGTGCCAACTGAAACACTTGAGTTTTATACAGGCGGCCTATGGGCAAAGCGTCAACGCCGCCGTCTCCGTACTTCGTGAAGTAGCCCATGAGTAGCTCTGTCTTATTGCCTGTTCCTAAAACTAGTCGCAAGTCTGCGTTCGACGTGACATAACTCAACGTCATTCTAATCCGGGGCTTCAAGTTTGCTTCGGCGATCGAAACTTGACCATTCATGCGCACAGGCAGTATGGGACGCGCCGCTTCTTTAAAGCAGTCGATCAGGTCGTTGATTTCGATTACCGTGAACGGCAGCCCATACACTTCTGCGATAGATGTTGCGTCGAGAACATCTTGCGCCGAGGTGACCGCTGTTTCAGGGAGTATCAACGCCGTAGTGTCCGCAACGTCATGCGCCAACGCGGCTACGACAGAGGAGTCCACGCCCCCACTCAATGCAACGACCGCTCCTTTAGCTCTGGCAGATCGCACGCTGCCTTGTATAAAGTTTTTAAGCTGCCGAGTTATTTCAGCAAGCGCCGGTTCGTTTAGTGAAAGGGGATACATGCGCAAACGATGCCTTGAGGCGGGTTTCAATCGTTAGCGCCAAAGACATCCTTGACGGTGCTAAAAACCTTAGCCTTGCGACTAGCTCGCTTTAGGGCCTCACCCTTTAGAGATGCTAGTTCACGAAAGAGCTCCTTCTCTCTTTCGGACAGATTCTTCGGAATTTCGACGATCAATGTCGTGTACTGGTCGCCGCGGCCACGCCTGTGAACGCTGGGGGCTCCCTTGTCTCTCAGGCGGATAGTTGTGCCGCCCTGCGTTCCTTCAGGAAGATCCACTTTTAACGCTCCGTATACCGAAGGCACTTCAATTTTCCCGCCCAATGCCGCAGCTGACACGCTGATTGATAAATCGCTATGGATGTCGTCGCCCTCACGTTTGAAGATCGGATGTGGTAACACGCGCACAACGACGAGCAAATCGCCTGAAGGCCCGCCCCGGGCGCCTGCCGAACCCTCCCCAGGTTTTCGGATATGCAAGCCCGTATATGCTCCTGGAGGGACTTTGATCGGCACTATCTTAGTTGTTCGTAGCCTTCCGGCGCTCCTGCAGCTCTTGCACGCAGTCTCAAAAACCTTTCCCTCACCTCGGCATTGAGGGCACGTTTCTATTCTGATAAGCTGGGCCCCAAAGATGTTCTGAGCCTTGTGTATCTCACCGCTGCCACCGCAGGACGGACACGTTTTTATGTCAGTGCCGGGTTCAGCGCCGGTTCCCGCACAATGTTCACAGCGTTCATAACGTGGGACTTCAACACTAACTTCTGTTCCAAAAATTGACTCCTCAAATGACACTTGAACGTCAACTGCGGCATCGGGGCCTCTTTGCGGACCTGACGGGCGCGCCCTGGTTTGGGTTCGGAATGGACTCTCCCCGAACCCGCCTCCGAAAAACGTTTCAAAAATATCGGAAAAGCCACCAAACCCGCCGAAATCGCTGAAGCCAGCACCAGACGCACCTTGCTGGAACCCAGACGCACCTTGCTGGAACCCAGACTGCCCCACTCTGTCATAGGTTGCACGCTTGCTTGGATTGCTGAGTATTTCATAAGCTTCAGTGATCTCTTTGAACTTCTCCTCTGCCTCGCTTTTGTCAGGGCTGACGTCTGGATGGTGTTTTAGGGCAAGTTTACGATAAGCCTTTTTTATTTCAGCTTCGGTGGCAGTCTTACCGACTCCTAGCACTTCGTAGTAATCGCGTTTCATAGGGCATGCTAGCGCACTACTTCTCGTTCTCGTCAACTACCTCGTAGTCCGACTCTCCGGCCGGGGCTTTCTCCTGAGCCTTTTCTGCAGTTTTAGCATAGAGCTCAGTCGAGATCTCATAGATTGTGGTCGTGAGCTGTTCTGTTGCCTGCTTGATGACATCAATATCTGCGCCTTTCAGCGCATCGCGCACTTTTTCAATTTCGGCCGTGACCTTACTCTTACGCGACTCGTCGATCTTATCCCCTACCTCTCTCAGCGTTTTCTCCGCCGTGTAGACCATAGAATCCGCGCTGTTTCTTATCTCGGCTTCTTCCTTTCTCTTTCGATCCTCGTCAGCGTGAGTTTCTGCGTCTTTCACCAACCCATTGATCTCTTCTTTGCTCAGACCACTGGTCGACGTGATGGTAATCTTTTGCTCGTTGCCCGTTCCCAGATCCTTTGCCGAAACGTGCACAATGCCATTGGCGTCTATATCGAATGTGACTTCGATTTGCGGGACACCTCGCGGTGCNNACGGAGGTTTGGTTATCAGCTGCAGTTGAAAACACTTGAGATTTTTTTGTCGGAATTGTTGTATTCTTTTCAATTAGTTTGGTGAATACCGCGCCGAGGGTCTCAATTCCCAGCGACAGGGGAGTGACGTCGAGCAGCAAAACGTCTTTTACCTCGCCGACAAGCACGCCCGCTTGTATCGCAGCCCCGATCGCGACGCACTCATCCGGGTTGATAGTGCGATCGGGATCTTTGCCTAAGTACTTCTTTATGGCGTTTTGAACCGCGGGAATGCGCGTAGACCCGCCGACGAGCAGCACTCGATCCACATCATTTGGATTAAGTCCGGCATCTTTCATGGCTTGCCTAGTCGGACCCATCGTCTTTTCGATCAGATCCTCGCTCAGCTTGTCAAATTGCGCCCGCGTCAGGGTGATGTCCAAGTGTTTTGGACCATTTTGATCGGCCGTGATAAACGGCAAGTTTACCTCGGAACTGGTGAGCGTTGACAGCTCTATCTTTGCCTTCTCTGCGGCTTCCTTGAGTCTCTGCACGGCCATCTTGTCGTTTCTTAAATCGATGCCTTGTTCCTTTTTAAACTGGTCAGCCAGGTAATCAATGATCCTTTGGTCGAAGTCGTCGCCGCCGAGCAGGTTATTTCCGCTGGTGGCTTTTACTTCGAATATGCCCTCGCCTATGTCGAGTATTGAAACGTCAAATGTTCCGCCGCCAAGGTCGAAAACCAAAATCGTTTGCTCCTCTCCCTTATCCAAGCCGTACGCGAGGGAAGCCGCCGTCGGCTCATTAATGATCCGTAGAACTTCAAGGCCTGCGATGGTCCCCGCGTCTTTGGTAGCCTGCCGTTGGCTATCAGTGAAGTACGCTGGAACCGTAACAACTGCTTGGTTCACTTTCTCGCCAAGATAGTTCTCAGCATCTTGCCTTAGTTTCTGTATGATCATTGCTGAGATTTCTTGCGGCGTGTACGTCTTGCCTTCGATGGTGACCTTGTAGTCTGAGCCCATCTTCCTCTTTATGGACGAAATGGTATGATCAGGATTAGTGATCGCTTGCCGTTTTGCAATCTCGCCCACGGCGCGTTCGTTCTTTATAAATGCCACGACAGAAGGCGTCGTTCGATTTCCTTCTGCGTTTGGAATTACTACTGGCTCTCCTCCTTCCATGACTGCGACGACGGAATTAGTCGTGCCTAAATCTATGCCTATTGCTTTGCTCATTGGTCCACCCCATTTGTGCCTTTGTTGACCTTCACTTTAGAGGGCCTAATCACTTTGTCATAGAGCTTGTAACCCTTTAGGATCTCCTCTGTTATCACGCTATCTGGCAGTGCAGTGTCACTTACGCTCATGATCGCTTCGTGTACGTATGGGTCAAACAACTCTCCAACCGATTCTATCCTGGTGACTCCGTTCCTACTCAAAATATCACATAGCTGCCTGTTTATCAACTCGATTCCTTCGTAGACACCTTGGACTCCCTCAGCCCTCAGTGCCTGAGCAGCTCGCTCGAGATTATCAGAGATATCAAGTAACTCCCTGATCAGCTCAATGGATGCATACTTAGCGACATCCTTGCTTTGGATTTTAGTGCGTCGCTTAAAGTTCTCGAAGTCAGCTTGAAGCCTTTGCAAGCGCGAAAGGTATTCCTCGTTCTGTTCTTTCACGTTGTCAAGCTCTTCCAAAAGAGCTGCTTCCTCAGGGGGAATTTCGACTTCGACAAGCTCCTGATCGTCATCTTGTTGAATCAGCGATACCTCCGTAAGAAAAGACTACTTTTTTGTATGTTTGCACTGTATATAAAAGCTTCTGTGGCAATTAAATCAAAAAACATCGAGTTTATGAGCTTCTTTGAAATCGATCGTAACGTCAAGCGTTCGCACTTTCTTGGCTTTGAATTCCCACGTTGCTACATGCGACGAAGGGCAAGCACCTTTAGCTTTTGAAAGCTTCGCGCGCATTTTGGTGATAGTAAGCCGTGCCTGCAGCGTGCCTCAAACGATGTTACTATAGTTATCGACGTTCTTTCTTATCGTTGTAGCAGATTCCACGGTGCAATGCACACCAATGATTTTTCCAGCTTCAACGAGAATGCCATGCCCGAAACGACAATTCTCGCCGATTATCGCACCTAAATTCATTACGTGATGCAGTTCTCCGTCAAGAAATGGCATAGCAAGCTTCGTTTGCTCCGTGATGAAATGGGAACCGATCATTGTATTTTTTCCAATGACAGAATTTGCGACGAGAGAGTGAGAGCCCAGTCGCACGTCGTTCATGACTAAGGAATTTCGCACCTCGGTAAACGAGTCGATGGTAACGCCATTTCCTATGCTCGTCGACGGGAGTATAGTCACGTTAGGCCCAATCTCAGCGTCTCTACCTATGACGACCGGCCCGAGCACATAAGACCCAGAACGTATTATCGAGTTTTCGCCGACAATGACGCTTCCCCTCACTTTAGCATCGTCTTCGATTTGGCCGTTTTCGTGGGCAGAAGCCTCTTTAATAGAAGCAAGCACTGCCGCGTTTGCGTTTAGCAAATCCCACGGGTAACTAGCATCGATCCACATGGAGGTAGTGTGGACGCCTTTGACGTCATACTGCTTCTCGATCATCCTTTGGATAGTATCTGTTATCTCGTATTCACCCCTAGAAGATATCTTTGTGTAAGGTATCTCATTGAAGGCAGCAGGAGCAAAAACGTAGATACCCGTATTGATATAATGGCTAATATCCGTACCGGGCTTTTCGACTATTTGAGTGACGCGGTTGCCTTCCGTGGTGACGACTCCATAGCCCTTAACGTTTTCTTTCACGGTCAGAAGGAGCGTCACGTCGCCTGATGCATTGCTCATAACTTCTTCTATAGCTTGCGGGCTGGTGAGATTGTCGCCATTTAGAACTAGGAAGTTTTCCTCGATTGAGTCTTCGGCCAACTTTATAGCGTGAGCAGTTCCGAGCTGCTGTGGCTGCTCGACGTAGTTTATTTTAACGCCGAATTTCTTGCCACCCTCAAAATAGTTCATTACTTTTTCTTTTTTGTAGCCGACTACCAAACTGATGTCAGTGACGCCGCAACCTGCAAGAGAATCGATCACGTATTCAAGAATGGGCCTGTTAGCCACCGGTACCATTGCTTTCGGTTGTGTCAGTGTGAATGGCCTTAATCGTGTTCCTTCACCTGCAGCTAAGACAATGGCTTTCACCGTATCACTTCGCACATCTATACGGAAAATAACTATATAGGCTTACTTGTCATGCTGTTTGGAACGTAGCGTTGGATTTCGCTGATTTGAACGTAATGTTGGATTTCACGTTCCAAAGCTTGTTGCGGTCATGTTTTTAGGTGATTCATGAAAGGAGATCAATGCAAGAATCTGCAGGAACTCACGCGAGTTGTTGCAAGCAACGCTATTTACCCCGACCACGCGATGCGAAGCAAGCGCAAAGCGTTTGCTGAACACGTCAGCGCGTTTCATAACGATTCTCGAATCCCGCTTCAAGCAGATTATGAAGGAATTGTTTTGATGTCTGCCCATCAGCCTAACTTCTTGCCCTACAGTGGGGTCGTGCGCAAGGTGGTGCTCGTCCACGCGGTGGCCGAGCGGTTGCGAGAGAGACTTGGCTGTCCTGTAGTTGAGCTCTTTTGTTTTGCCGACCAGGACTTCGCTGATGAGCGGTGGTTCCGAGAAGCGCAGCTGCCGAGCGTCAGAAACAGAAACGGCACGCTGACCCTCCACTTGCCGGTTGCTCCGACGTACTACAACAAGCTTATGCGCGTTGTTCCGAAGCCAGACCGCGACGAACTCGCAAGGCTAAAAAGCGACATCGAACGCTGGGCAAGCGAGTCGTTCGATTCGGTTGTGAAATACGCGAAACGTTTGAGGCTGCCTGTTCCGGAGGTCGACCTCGACACGCGCGTCGTGTCTGATATTATCGATAGGGCGTATGAGAGAAGCACGAACGCAGCTGATTTTAACGCATTCTTTTTCGCATACCTCATTGAAGAGTGTGGGTATACAACCGCCTTCGCGCGGTTTTCCCAATGCCAACAGGTGTTTACTGAAGAGATCGCTTTTCTGTTGGAAAACTACGACCAGTACGCTAAATTGATGGCCGAGTCGCAGAAGAACCTAGCTACGAAGCCACCCATGCCTGTTTGGTATCATTGCCCGTGCGGCGGAAAAGCTGACGTGGAGAGGACGCACGTACCCGATCATATGCTCGTGGCGAAGTGTCGCTCGTGCACCACAACTGTAAAGTTTCCGGGGGATCTACGCTCCGCCCTGGGACAGATGTTACCCAATGTGTCGCTGCGAGCGGAGGCGATGCTCATCGCCTTTAGCGGCATAGGCCTTTCGTTCTACGTCGGCGGCCACGGAGGCGCCGAATATCTGGGCAGAGCTGAGAAGATCGCTGGAGAGTTTGGGATGCGATTCCCGGTCGTCTCGATGTGGAGACCGAAAGATACCTACGCAGGCGTTGGACAGCTGGACGCAATTCTCGAACTACTGAGGGTACGATCTCAATACAAGCTGGCGAAGGATGAGAAGTGCGACGTGGAGATCGTCCAGGGCGAGTTGGACGATATGCTCGCGGACGTCGACGGCGTCATCTGCGCGCTTGACAACTTGAAAAGTGCAGTCGCAGATAGGAAACTTGATGGCTTTAAAGAGAGAATAGCTACGATTGTAAGTATGCAAAATGAGTTGAAAACACGATTTGAACGAAATCAGATCGCGAGAGATCGCTCGATCGTGGGCAATACCTCGAAAACGCTCGATGTGGTTCCCTCCGTCATCGATTATACAACTAACATTGGGATACAGTCGACCTGTGCCCAATGGTTGCATGCGCTTGAAGGAAATATAAGTTTTAACGCAGACGTATCTTTGCGCACCGATGCTTCGATGGACGCATTGTTCAACACTATTAAACAATTATGCACTGGTGGTTTATTTGAGTAAAGTAATTCTAGCGATCGGAGCTCATCCAGATGATTGTGAGCTAGGTTGCTACGCAACGCTAGCTTATCACAAACACGAAGGCGACGACGTACACCTTCTTGTACTTTCCAAAGGCGAAGCAGGGGGGCCAAGTGACAAAAGAGTCAGTGAGTGTAAGAAAGCTGCACAGATCCTTGGCGCGGACAGTATTACTATTGAGAATCTCAAAGATCGCATGATTCCAACTGACTTTCAGACAATCGAGCTTATTCAGGCAAAGGTAAATGCATTACAGCCCGATAGAATATATACGCACAGTCCACACGACAATCACCAAGATCATCGAAATACCGCCCTTGCGACTATGACGCTGTACAGGCACGTGAATGATATTTTTCTCTATGAGTCTCCGAGCGTGTCACTCGAGTTTACTCCGCGAGTTTTTGTCAACATTACGCGTTTCTTCAACATCAAGCTCGAAGCTTTAAAGCTCCACGAAACGCAGAACGATAAGTACTACGTGCGAACAGAANNAGTAAAGCTGAAGCGTTCGATCTGGCAAAGCTGACCTTATGATCGATTGCTTAGACGAAGAGAGCTCGTGGTTAGGCTCCGCCTTTTGGGCGGATAGTTTCTCATCTGTCTTTGACTGCTAAGCGCGCTGGCCTCAGCCCACATTATCAGGAGCGAGATTGTTGCGAAGGCGAGGGCAGCAAATAACGATGCGCAGTGATTCCGCTGGGGCATTTACCAGCACTGGAGAATAGCCAAAAAATAGCGCGATTGCGCAGATTATAGCCGATTGCGGATTATA
>PMIN01000087.1 GCA_003158275.1 Methanobacteriota archaeon | reverse complement strand
GAAAAGAAGATCACGATGATCCTGACCACGCACTACATGGACGAGGCCGATAAGTTGTGCGACCGCATCGCCATTATCGATCACGGGCAGATCGTTGCGATGGACACTCCCGAGAACCTTAAACACGACGTTGGCGGCGACGTCGTGACTATGACGGTGCCACACGGGAGTGAGCAGCTCAAGACTAAACTCGAACAGCTCGAATTCGTCAAGTCGGCCCAACTTGTTGACGGCACGTTGAGGCTGAGCGTCGAAAAAGGCGAGACTGCGATACCGATTTTCATGGATGTGGCGCGTCAAGAGGGGATTGCCGTGCCCTCGATCGCGCTTCACGAGCCTACGCTTGAGGACATCTTCATCAAGTACACGGGACGGGAGATTCGGGCTCAGGAGGCCGCGAGCGGGTTCGCTGCGTTCCATGGCCCGGGGAGACGATAGCGATGCCAGACGGACGAATGGCTTTTTTGGGTGACATCTATTCGATTTGGCTGAGAGAGATGACCCGGTACGTCCGAGCTCGGTCGCGGGTCATTACCTCACTCATCACTCCCCTGCTGTGGCTCATCATTTTCGGGACCGGATTTAGCTCAGCCCTGTCGGTCGGCGGAACGGGCGGCAGCAATTACATAAACTTCCTTGCGCCGGGAATTCTCGGCATGGTCGTGCTCTTCACCGGGATGTTCTCCGGGATGAGCGTGATGTTCGACAAAGAATTCGGTTTTCTCAAAGAAATTCTCGTCGCCCCCGTTTCGCGAACGTCTATCGTCATCGGAAAAGCCCTCGGGGGGACGACGCAGGGGGCAATACAGGGAGTCCTTATCTTCGGATTGTCTTATTTCATCGGCGTAAGGATATCAGGCACGCTGGGCCTTGCAGGCGCCATCGTGCTCATACTTGTGACCATGTTCTTTATCGGCATGGGTTTTGTGGGGCTCGGGATTAGCATCGCGTCCCGGATCGAGAATATCGAGGGCTTTCAAGTGGTCATGAACCTGCTCGTGCTCCCCATCTTCTTCCTGAGCGGCGCATTTTTCCCGGTCACGTCGCTTCCGGCCTGGATGAAGGCGCTTGTGGACATCAATCCGCTCGCGTATGGCGTCGACGCGCTGCGCTATGCCGTCACAGGACTGCACTCGTATGCGTTGACGACTGATCTCGCGGTCGTCGTCGGATTCTTTGTACTGATGATGATTGTGGGTTCGATCCTATTTCGGAACGTGCACTGAGCCATCGTCGGGAGCCCAAAAAAGAGAAAAGTGCGCGACTGGCAGCGGTAGTTCGACGTGATACGGTGCTCAAACGAATTTTGCCGGATCTCTGTCGAACATCGCCTTGCAGCCAGGAGCGCAAAAAAAGTACTTCTTCCCCTTGTATTCGCTGACGTACTTCGCCGTCGTTTCATCGACGTCCATGTTACACACGGGATCTTTTACCATGTTTCCCTCTAGGCACCGTGTGTTTTCAACGTTTAATATACTAACTCAGTTGACCGCGCGTGATGATTTGCAGCTCCACAAAAAATCGAACAGTTCCACGAGCAGTCGGTAGGTCGCGTCAGCTGCGGATACGAGAAATCCGGACGACATATCCGGCTCGTAGCGTTCTCGAGCGGTCACTCGCGGGAAAAAAATGAGGCCGCGCAGCTCATTGACGAGGAGTATCATGCTGACTCTATCGACGTACCGGACATTGGGGCTTCTTGGCCCGGCCGTGCTCTGCAGAAGCACTTTGACTTCGGACGCGTTGAGTCCGGTTTGGTCCGCCGTGTAATTCAAGACCCACAGAAACCGTTTCGCTTCACGCACGATCTCGGCTTCAGCCGCGTGCAGTAGGTTACCCTCCTGGAGCAGCGACTCGCTGAGGTCTGCTGGCAAACGCTTGAGATGCATGGGAAGCTCGGCCGCGCTGTGGAGCTCCCAGTACTCCAGTAGGTCGTGAACGTCGCTTATCCCTTCAATGAAGGTTACCAGGACCTTTCCGTATTCCGATATGACGTAATCCCCATTAGGGAGCTGAGAGACGAGTCCCACGTCCTCCAAGCGGCGAAGATGTCGGACCGCTTCGTGCACGAGCAAGCCGAACCGCTGGCAAATGTCAATCACCGACGTTCGTTCGTCCAGCTGGTTCAAGATGTCAAGCCGGCTCACGTCTGAAAGTGACAAAAAAAGCCTCGTCAGTTCATAGGAACTACGTATGGGCATAGTTTCTCCGTCTAGCGTTTTGCTGCCGGTGCGTGTATGCGTACGGTAAGAAACGTATAAATAACATTCCCTTTTAGAGTTTAGTGCGGAGGCTGGCCTTGAAAGAGCTGTGCGAGGACGTCAAGCGCGAATTGTCTCAAATCTTAGCAGCGCTCGATCCGAGAGAGACGCGGAAGCTGCACGTCGTGTGCACACCAAGCTTCTACTTGGATCACTTCGTGCAGGTCGACGATCTGAGCGCGTTTTGCAGCGCGCTCCAGGCGAAGTACGTCAGCGGCGGCGGCAACCTTCCCGGCTTCGTCCAGAACGTGCTGTCGGGCGGCGGTGCGGCAAATACCGCAATCGCGCTGTCGCGACTCGGGGTAAGCTCCCATTTCATCGGCCGGACGAGCGAGCTTGGACGTCACGTTTTGAAGTTCTTTGCCGAAAATAGCGGCGTTGACATCACCCACGTGAAGACCGACGGCAGATTGGGACAAACCCTCGCTCTCGAGATTGGAGGGCGGCGGATCAACGTCATGCTCAACGACGTCGGCTCGAACTATGACTTTGCGTTCGACAGCTTGCGCGATACCGATCTTGAGCTCATCGAAAACAGTCAGCTCGTGACTGTGCACGATTGGGGAACCAACGTCGTGGGGGGCACCGATCTTGCCGTGAAGACGTTCGCCTACGCGAAGCAATACAACGTAAAGACGTACTTTGACTCGGCAGACCCGAGTCCCCGCGTGTACGATCTCACTGAACTCTATGAGAGCGTGATCGCGAGCACAAACCTCGATATCACGAGCCTCAATCAAAATGAGCTTGAGAAGCACACCGGTGAGGCCACCCTTGAGCGCGCGATCGCATTCAAGCGCCGAGTTGGCTCACGCGTTGATTATCATACCCCCTGGTACGCTGCGTCGATCGACGACAGCGTGACGGTATTCCCCGTGTATGACGTGAAACTGAACCGATCCACCGGCGCCGGCGATGCTTGGAACTCAGGCAATATCTTTGGTGAGCTTCTCGGTCTGGCCCCCACACTGCGCCTGTGCCTTGCGAACGCAGTGGCGGGCTACTAC
>PMIN01000237.1 GCA_003158275.1 Methanobacteriota archaeon | reverse complement strand
GCCTCATTATATACCCTTGCCCAGGGCACGGCGCGGCGCCCGTTGACGCGAAAAAGCGGTGAGCAAAGAGTCCAAAGCGGCCGACGGCATATTTATGAACTCAAGCGTGCATATTATTTTTGTATAAATCGACAATAAGGTGATTACTACATATGAAAGGTAACTGGGGCAGTGACCGCGGGCTTTCAGCCCGCATGCTGCTGACCATGATTTTGCTTGGGCTCGTGTACGTCGCGTTTATAGGCATCATCTTGGTCTTCGTGCAAAACATCGCAGTCATAGTCGTTTTTGTGGCACTGTTTCTGGGAGCGCAGTACTATTTCTCAGATCGGGTCGTGCTTGCCACGAGCGGAGCGCACATCGTCAGTGAGGACGAAGCCCCCGAGCTCCACAGCACGATCGAACGCTTGTGCGCCATGGCGGATCTTCCAAAGCCGAAGGTAGCTATAGCAAACAGCCCCGTCCCGAACGCCTTTGCGACCGGGCGAAATCAGAACCACGCGGTGGTAGCCGTCACGAGTTCACTCCTCCAACGACTTGAGGAGCCGGAAGTGGAGGCTGTGCTTGCGCACGAGTTGTCACACGTCAAGAACAGAGATATGCTCGTTATGACTATCGCGAGCTTCGTCACGACGATTGCGGGTTTCCTCATGCGCTTCTGGTTCTTCATGGGTGTAGGCGGCAACCGGAGGGACAACAACATCTTTATTTTCTTCATCGCGCTCGCGGCGATATGGATTGTTAGTTTCCTCATCACGCGGGCGCTCTCGCGCTACCGCGAGTACGCGGCCGATCGTGGCTCTGCCATCCTCACAGCGCACCCGGCAAACCTCGCCAGTGCGCTGCTCAAAATTAGTGGCTACATCGAACGTGTTCCAACGGAGGATATCCGTAAAGTTGAGGGTATAAGCCAGTTCTTCATCATACCTGCAATATCGAGAGGCTCTGCACTAAACCTCCTATCGACGCATCCGCCCATTGAAAAGCGGATCGAGCGACTGCGGCAGATGGAGGCGGAACTTGCAGGACAGAGCGGCTAACGGCGCGCGAGCTTCAGGTATGATCAGGGCCACTGCGGCTGAGCTCGACGATTTCTAGGATCTCTGCCATATCGCGTATTTCGAAGTCCGGGCGTATTTCGGGCTTTGGAATGCGCTTTTTTTTATTGTACCAGATAGCCGTCAACCCAGCTTTTTTTGCTCCCAAAACATCAGAAGTGATCGTATCCCCGACGAAGGCCGTCGCTTCTCGTAATACGCCCATCTTGCGGATGGCCTCGTCAAATAGTCGTGAATGCGGTTTGTAGACTTCAAGTTCTTCAGAGGTGACGATCACGTCAAAAAGGTCAGAGACCCCGTTGAGATGGGCCGACAACTCTTCCGTGTCTCCGTTTGAAACCATTCCGAGCCTGCATCCGTTTGTGCAAAGTATCTCGAGCGTCTTTTTGACGTTCGGAAGGATGGTAACAGCTTCGTCGAGCATTTTCTTGAAGATACCGTTGAGCCCCTCAACGTAAGCGTCCGGCACGCTTATCCCGTAACGCTGAAAGACGTTTCTTGCGCTAATTCCATAAAGATCGCGCATATTTCTAAACTCGCCACAGTATGCGATCACGTCGCGGAATGCGCACTCAAACTCTTCGCTCCAGAAGGCGTTGAACTCTTCGACCGATGTGATAATGCCGAAGAGCGTATTCGATTGCTGGACGACGTGTTTGGTTATGTCCCGGTGGTACGTGCCGACATCGAGCACGGTACCATAGGCGTCAAAGAGGACTGCTTCTGTCTCAGTCATTAGCTAAGGGTTTGCGCAGAAAGGTAAATACCTGTTTGTAAGGCCATAAGGTCGGACCCTCCGTCCTACTGTTAGAACTGTAATTCTGTTTCCCGTCCATATGGACGCGGAGGTGATCTTCCACGGCGGCAGATAACATCGCTGATGCGGTGCACAGGGAGAATCTATAGAAACCGCGGCTTATGACTTCGTTGATAATCTTTCACCTGGTGAACTTCACACGAAGTGTTGCGTTAAGGCATTCGCTTGAAGAGGCAGCTGTTTTACTCCTTCACACGAGCGCTGGGCAAGTCGTCTCGTGTGCTTTCTTCTAGCTACCTAGTCGCACCGCGCTTTTTTTGCCGACGCACGCGGGCTAGTGAGAAGTTTCGCAAAGAAAGACTGAAAAAACAGAAAGGGGGGTGAAAAACGGCCGGATCGCGCATCCAAGCCGTTTGTTGGCCCAGTAAAGATGACGAACCGAGAGCTTCTTTGCCGACCGAGGCAGGCCCGCATCTTTGGACGCACAGCCACAACCGAGTTGTGACTAGCCCTCATTCTGTGTGCGACCACTTAAGCGTGTCGTAAGTAAAGTATAGAGAGTACGGCTAGCTGAACAAAGACATCACACACCGGTATTGCGGCATGATACGCTATGCGGACAAGCTGTGGCGCGCGAGACGCTGCTCCGGAGGTCTATATAGAGTATGAGGGATGCGTTGACGTAGATCTCTTGCCTCTATTGACTATGGAGGTGAGAGAGAAAAATGCAAGCGAAAGAGAAACTGGAGAAACCCCTCAAGTGGTTTATCTTGCCGAACGAATCATACAAGTGGGACTTCATCCTTGAGAAGTACGTTGTTGAGGATTCTCAGCAGGAGGTCGCTACCGAAAGCGTTAGGACTCAACGGCTTGATGATAGGTTTGACAAGGACTATATCGTCACGCACAAGAGACGAAAACAACGAGACCGCTACTATTATTGAGCGGCAGAGTAATACGATTCTTTTTGCGCACCGCACTCATTTTTTTGTCATGAGGGGCTAGAAGCGTATAGGATGGCAGCACCTTCTTCGCTCTGTCAATTCGCGTCAGCCGTTCTTCCTTGCATTTTTTTTCTACTACTAAAAATACGGCTCCTAAAAGCGAACCTTGGTACCGGCACCAAAATGGTCACGAGTTCGAGCTGCTTTTAACGAGTATATTCACTCGTGCGCACTGGATGCAGTACAGTTCATGATGACTGAGCACCCACCCATTGGTAAGGACATAATCGCCACAGACTGAGCAGCGCGGTCTATCGGTCTTCATCATCGTCACGATTCGTTGCAAAGGATTAATCGATAGAAAAAAGGTGGTTGAAAAGGAACCCACTAAGGATCCTCATAGCAGAGGGCGAAGCTAATACCTTCAAGGGCGTGTTCAAAACAATAGACGCACGCCTTGTACTTCACCCTCAAACGCCCTTTCGTGCATTCCCCGTACAAGCGGTAATAGCAATTCACCACTTTTTCTACTTGGTCTGTGTGTATCGCGCATCGCCTCCTTGAGCGAGGCTTGCGTCAGACTGCCGATATACATTTCCTCTGTGCTCTCCCAAGTCACATTTCCTCTCCTGAGTTGATACGGCGCATTGACATGTAGACCGGTGGGCGAAGGCAGAAAAAGCGGTATCAAAAAACGGTTTGTCAGTGGTGAGCGCGGTGAAAAATGGTCAGCAGCACAAAGACGGAGAAGTCAATTTGCTGTTACGCGCTCACCACAGGGAGGCGAAATGAAGTTGATAGTCGCTCCACAAACACACGCTCGATCTTGATTGCAAGGGAGAACGGCAGAGCACAGCACCGTTGAGCGTGGTTCCGTTCTCCCGACCTTTTCCCGAGCAGGTTTTCATACACGACCACACGGTTGTTCGCGTCATGCCAAAAATAGTCACTGCATAGAGAATACACAGTCTCTATACTTGTTCTGCACTCGTCCTGGCGGTCTTCTCTGTTCGATACGAGCTGTTTCCGAGAGCTAAGACCCAGAGCAGGAAAGAGGTCGCCAAGCAACAATCGCACGGGCAGCGACGCGCGTATATACTTGCCAGATATCGCCACTGCCGTGGCGCAAGGAGACTCTATTTTTTCTCGAGACTAAGATAAAGCAGGGAAGCACTCCTAGAATATCGAGTCGAGAAAGAGATGTCACCTGGCCCATATTAGCGGTACTGTCGACGGCACTCTCTAGACAGAGGCAAATAATGTGCGATACACCCCCCCACCAGCAGATTGTTGCTGAAATAGCGGAATGAGAAGGATGCAAAGACGAGGGTTGAGGAGTGCTACTCTCGTAGTCTGAATGGTGCTGGGGGCGGTGATTCCGTTGGCACCGCACTTTGAGACTCAGTGGTCTCCCCCACAAGCCCTCTCAATGTATTATGACTCGAACAACAAAGAGGTGCTAAAGAGATGAGTACCGCCTCCAAAGGTTGGTCTGCTACCTCGTTGGCATAATGTCAGATATTCTTGCAGTATTCTCCATTGTCGCAGTCTCGCTTGCAGCGATCACCATTGTTATCCGCTTGCTTCCATTACTCATGCTTGCCGCACTTGTGCTGCTTGCGGTATGGGGTTCATTCTTGCGAAACCGTCCACAAGGATCTCTCGTGCATTAGTTCGACCTTTTCCGCTTCTTGTCGGTCGCATTCTCCTTCTGTTCATATTACAAGCGAGCGTTTCTGCCATATGCTCTAGTGAAGTCGCCAAGAAAGGCAAAAAGAGTAGAGAAGAAGACGTGCACTTCAGCCGGCGGTACGAGCAGCTTAACAGCAGCTCTCGGATTACGGAGGCACTGATCTGGGACGCAGCCGCGCGCTTGGGGTCCTCACTTCACGCACAAAGGATGGGGCATTTTTATCTACTGATGGAGCAACATACGAAGTAAGTTGATGAATGCTGATGAGAAACACGTCAAGAGGGTAAAAATTCGTTTGCACGAGCTGCGGGAAGCTTCGGATGCGGCTGAGCTCGATAAGTTCCTTGCGCGGCGAAAAGGAATCATCAATGTCGAGGTGATCCCTGATTTTTTCACCGTCACGGTGACGTACGATGAGCGCTTAACGACACCAAGGCAGATCATTGCCGATTTAAGCAGCATCCGTTTTACGCCCGAAGGCTCCATCCTACTCACTGACTAGACTGCTGGAGGTATCAATGAAACGTCAACAGCCACGCATGCGGCGCTGGATCGGCTCACGCAGCACGACTATCCCTTTCACGTCACACGCTAACGGTTGAAATGCCATGGGGTTTCTGGACACACTGCTCGGAAGGACGAAAGGCGTAGCGCCTAAGGTCGAAAGTCTTTTTTCAATGGCGACTGCCTATATCACGCTGAGCACTGAGTTTAGCTTACAACCAACGGGCAAGGCCGGCATCTGTTTCAAGCCCGTTGAATCTGGCGGTTTTTCGAAGTGTGAGAGCGAGATTGAGGACCTTCTGAAAATCAGCGAGACCACTTTTGAGATCAAGCAGGACGAGTTTGGCTACGTTTGGGTCATCGTATCCGACACACAATTTGAGAACGTTGTCTCAGACCTCCACGCGGTGAGCTCGACGCTTATCGACGGCGGATACGGTGAGCAGATCCTTTGCGCGGTGTTTCCATTTAGAAATGAAAAAAGGATTTTTTGGATCTATAACTACAAGCGCGGCCTTTTTTATCCATTTGTGCTTGCTGATGCGAAGCAGCATAAGCGCGACTACGCGTATGAGTTCCGACTTCGATCTGTTATGAAATCAGAGCTCCCGATAGAGCAAGAGCTGGAACGCTGGTACCCGCTCTGGGACGTGCCGCTTTAGTCAGATGGTCACCCTGGAATGACACCCTCCTCTGTGAATAACTTTCGCGCTTCGTCTGGCGTTATATCAGGTGAAGGAACGATCAGATCTGAGGCACGGATTTCAGCGGGATCGAGAGGTGTGCCCTTCTCTCGGATGATGTGTATCATCTCGTGCAAGCAGCTGTCGAAGTCGTCGACTTGCTCGTGGCCGAGGTGATCGACCATGCAGGTGTCGAGCTCGTGCAGCTTGTCGAGATATTTGCTATCGAGCACGTACTGGTTGTCACCGAGGATGCGCACGATCATTGCTGTGCCTCCTGTGCTTCCTCCTTTTCCGGCTTCTTCTTAACAGGAACCTGTTGCTTTAAGATCTTGAGCTCTTCATCGACCTCACCACTTGACTTGATCTTGCTCAGTTCCTCCTCGACCTTAGTCTGGTCGCTCGTCACATCTTGGAGCGTACCGGCGTCAATAAGCTCGTCGAGCGCCTGTGACCGCGCTTTCATCGTTTCCGTTTTATCCTGAGCACGCTGAACGGACATCCCTACGTCGGCCATTTCCTCGGAGATTCCCGTAACCGATTCGGTGATCTTGACCTGCGCTTCGGCCGCGGAGTACTGCGCCTTGATGGTCTCCTTTTTCGTTCTAAACGCTTCGACTTTGGTAGAGAGCCGCGCCTCCGTGTTTATGAGCTTTGCCTGTTCATTTTCGAGATCGGCAATCTGTGCGGTGAGTGACTCGATCTGCGTCATATTGTCTTTTTTCCGCTCGAGCGCGAGGCGAGCAAGATCGTCGCGACCAAGGGTTACCGCTTCCCGCGCCTGATTGTTAAGATCTTCGATGTTTGATTCAAGTTTGGCTTTCTGAAGTTCAAGTCGCTTCTTAGCGGTAACGACGTCGGCGATCCCGCGCTTCACATTGGTGAGCAGCTCGAGCTGCTTTTGGTAGGAGTAATCAAGCGTTTCGCGTGGATCTTCGTGTCTATCAAGAAACGAACTGATTTTTGCCTTAATCATCGTCGTAAGACGATCTATTATCCCCATGTCTTTCCTCCGTAGTGATCTGTGGTGGTGTATCCTGGTGTACTCTAAACGACAATGGTATTCCTTAACTAAATAGCTTCGTCGCTCAACATGCGCGATGAAATCGAAACGGCTAAACCCAAGTGATTCATGTGCTCTTTGTGGAGTCCTCGCATGTAGAGAAGGAAGCGGCTGGAAGATCTATCGCAGAGCTGGTCGATGACGGAATGATTGTGGGGCTTGGTACGGGCACGACCGTCGCGCACGCGATCGTCCATCTTGGGAGGCGGATCGCTGATGAAGGGCTGTCGATTTCGGGCGTTCCCACGTCGTACCAGTCGATGCTGCTGGCGATCGAGCACCGCGTGCCACTGGCGTCCCTCTACGAACACGAGATCATCGATATC
>PMIN01000216.1:3757-8081 GCA_003158275.1 Methanobacteriota archaeon | reverse complement strand
CATGTTCGTTTTGCCAATTATGACCGCACCCTCTTCGCGTAGTTTCTTGACAACGAACGCGTCGTATGGGGGAACGTAATCTTCCAACATCTTCGAGGCGCACGTGGTTCGCAGCCCTTTGGTTGAAATGGCGTCTTTAATCGCGATGGGGATACCTGCAAGCCGCCCATCAAGTTCGCCTGCATCAGCTTCTTCAGCTTGTCGTCGCGCACCTTCGTAATCGACAGTGATAAATGCGTTGAGTTTGCTTCGTCGGATAGCGTCAAGTGATTCTTCAACGTGCTCTCGGTGGCTCATAGTATCCGCGGGCCCCTGAAATAGCCGTTTTCGACTCTTGGTGCGTTTGCAAGAGCCTCTTGTTGCGTTAGGCTCGCCGTAACCTCATCTGCACGTAGCATATTGCGCTCTTCTTCTTCAATCGGTTCCGCTTCAATGTCCTCTAGTTCTTCAAAGTACTCCAGTATAGCATTGAACTGAATCGTGAACGCTTGCATATCTTCTTCGTCAAGCTCGATACACGCGAGCCACGCTATTTGTTCAACGTCTGTCTTAGTTATCATTCTGCCACCGCGATACCGCGTTTTTCAGCTACTGATCGCAAATAGATTCCTACGGCGCCCTTACTGTTGCGCTTGTCGCGAGGGAGGTTTTTCCGTGCGAGTTTCCGCAACACTGTACTTATCCCTGTCCCGTACTGGAGTGCTTTTTTTGGTCTGTACGCCAATTCGTAAGGCATTAGCTGCTCAGCCACTTTACGCAAGATATACTTGTTGATTCCATGGTTGAGTTTCAGTGTGCCGTCAATCGTCAATCCAAACTTCACTACCCGCGGGTCTAGATACGGCAAAATGACATCTATCGAGTGTGACGCAGCCGTCAAGTTGTCTCGTTCGAGGTTGTTTCTCGCGATATTGAGCACGTCACTTTCGAGAGCGTCGCGCAGCCCTTTGTGATTTGTAGCGGCGAGTCTTGCATATCTCGAATAGCCTGCAAAGAGTTCATCTGCTCCTTGCCCGGTCAGAATAGAGTTTAAGCCCGCTGCTTTTGTTTGCTCAGAAAGAACGTACATAGGGAGGGCGATCGCTAGATCGAGCGGATTGCAACTCTCGACAGTTTCAATAACGCGAGGAATTAGCATTTCGACGTGGCAGGCGTCAAGGGGAATGACCTGGAGGTCGATTCGCATCAGACGGGCCGCCTGCTGTGCGCTCTTCAGATCGTGCGATTCGGGCAATCCTGCTGCGAAGTACAGGTTGTTCGCGTTATTCTGCATGATCGCACAGAGCAAGGAGCTGTCGACTCCGCCCGAGAAGGCGACGCCCATTTGTTCATCGGCGAGTTCATTCATCACGGACTTAAGAAGTTCGCTAAGGTCGTGTACCACACGAGATTCGTTATAGGTTGCGTGGTTCCTGCTTGACTGCTGAAAGGTATTTTTCGTGCCAAACGTAATGCTGCGCGGTCCGTGAATCGCCACCGTAGTTCCTGGGTCGACCCGTTGGGCGCGGTTGATTCCGACGGACCACAGAGCCTTGCGTTCAGACGCGAATGCGCATAGCGAGCCAGTCAGGTTTGATCCGTAGAATAACGGGCGCGAGCCTATCCAGTCCCTGTCTAGCAGCAGTACGCGCGAGTCTACAATGCGCGCTTGGGCGTAACTTGAGTGGTACCTGTCTGAAACTGTTATTGTCAGACCACTGCTGCTAGAACTCGCACTGAATTGCGCATCGCCCAACGCACTCACGGCGTATTCTATACCATTCGACAATTTCCCTTGGGAACAGCGGCGCCCGTCTCCCCGGTGCATGAGGACTTGGTGCATCGACCGCACAGCCTGGAAGGCTCTCGGTCCAACAGCTCCAACTATTCCAGACACTCGTCCTGCCTCAGAAGCGTCACGACGCGCTCTACTTGTTGAGGTGCCGTCCCCACGTAGTTCTCGGGACGCACCATCCACTCGAGTTGCTCTTTCGTGAGGTGTTCGGCGAGCAGCGGCTCTTTGAGCAGTGCTTCTGAAATGGTATCGCCGCTCTCGTAGGCGTTCATTGCTGCTGATCGTATGATTTCGTGCGCGTGTTGTCTTCCGATCTTCTTTGCGAGGTGCATCATCACGGCCTCGCTCATGTTCAGTCCTTTCATAAGATTGAGATTGCGTCTGATGTTCTGCTCGTTGAACTTCAGATTTCCTAAAACGTTGATCGAGAGCGTCACAATGTGATCACTCAGAATAGTTGCTTCAGGAAAGATGATGCGCTCACAGGAAGAATTTGTGAGGTCTCTCTCGTCCCAGAGCGTGTTGTTTTCGAGTGCTGGCATAACGAACGATCGGACGACGCGGGCTAAGCCGCAGATTTGTTCTGACTTGATCGGATTTCGCTTGTGCGGCATAGTTGAGGATCCAACTTGTGCTTTGCCGAACCCTTCAGAGACTTCAGCTATTTCGCTTCGTTGCAGTGTTCTGATTTCTGTAAATATCTTCTCGAGGGACGTAGCGATGTTAGCGAGCAGCATTACGTATTCCGCGTGACGATCCCGTTGTATGACTTGTGTCGATACTTCAACGGATTGCAATCCTAACAATTTCAACGTCCGCGCTTGAATCTCGAAAGCCTGCTTGCCAAAGGCCGCTTGGGTGCCGACCGCTCCCGTCATCTGGCCAACTTCGATCCGACTGCGCGTTTCAGAAAGCCGTTGCAAATGCCGATGTATCTCCATAGCCCAGACGGCGAACCGCAAACCGTACGTTGTCGGCACAGCAATTTGTCCGTGAGTTCTGGCGGCGCACACTCTTTCCTTATTTTCATCAGCGAGATTTATCAAAACGTTTCTAAGTCGAATGAGTTTCGACTTGAGGATTTTACATGAATCGTGTAGCTGTAACGCCAGAGCGGTGTCAATGATATCATTGGAAGTCGCCCCGTAGTGTACATAATCAGCTTCTGCGTGAATTTTCTCGGCAATGGCCTCGACGACGGCCATCATGTCGTGATGAATTTCTTCTTCGATTTCTGTCACGCGTGTTAGCGTGATCTCTCCCGCAGCTTCTTCGATTTGGTCCGCCGCATCTTTAGGTATAACTCCGAGTTCGGCTTCCGCTTTCGAAAGCGCGACTTCCACGCGGAGCAAATAGCGGAGTTTACGCTCTTGGCTCCATATTGCTTTCATCTCATAGGTGCCGTAACGGAATTCAATCGGATGAACTGACATTTTTCGCTCCACAGTTTTCGACAATCGCCTTTTGGCGCTCTTGCTTTAGTTTTTTTTGTCGTCGACCATTGAGTATTGAAAGTGCGACGCCACGCCACGAAGAGGTGTGGCGATAGACTAATCCGTCAAGTGGTGCGCTCTCGAAACGCAACTTCGTGTTTTTTGATGAACGTCACGCACCGAATTTCTGGCCTTTGCCTAAGAGATCTATCAGCACTGGAACCAAGTCAACCCCGCGGATACGATTCATGCCTCCCAGAGCTGCAAAAAACTCGTCAAATATGTTAATCTCATCAGTTCGAACTCCTTTTCCGTGTATCAGGAACGGAACTGGGTCCCCCGAGTGTTCTCTGAGGCTGACCGGCGTTGTATGATCTGCAGTAATGACGACAAGTGTAGATTCATCGATTGCCAGCTCTGACATCGCGGCATCGACTCGAGTCAAGAAGTGCGCTTTGGTATTGAAATCACCATCATGGCCGGCTTCATCCGCGCCTTTTATGTTGAGCAGTACAAACGCGTGTGTCTTCAATGCCCTATTGACGTTCTTCACTTTTGCGTCGATATTTGAGTCAATGTGCCCTGTTGCTCCTGTAGTCGGTACGTATTCCATGCCAGTGAGTTTGCCAATCCCGATCACCAATGCGGTCGCCGCGATCACAGCGGCATTAAGACCCGTGCGTTCTTCAAATGGGATCAGGTGCGGGACGACGCCTGCTCCGCGAAGCAGGATTGCGTTTGCTGGAAGCTCGCCCGCTTCGCTCCGTTTTTTATTCTCCGGATGATCACTCAGGATCGCACACACTTGGCGAGTGAAATCATTAACGAGCTTTGCTGTTTTTTGTGGCGAAGGGCCGGTAGTGGTAGGTTGTGACGGCAACAGCGCCCCGATGTGATGGGGGTCAGTCGGCGTAATGCTCGGACTGAGGTTTTCCCCTCGCAGAACAAGGGCCGCTCTATGCCCTGCTGACTCCTTAAAAATGAACTCGCAATCAAGGTGAACGTGCTCCCTGATAGCTTCTGCCAGCCGGTGGGTATCGTTGATACGACCCGCGCGTCGGTCGATGACTGTGCCATCTTTGACCGTGGCAAAATTTCCGCGGAAGGCAATGTCGCC
>PMIN01000216.1:0-3717 GCA_003158275.1 Methanobacteriota archaeon | reverse complement strand
AAGAACGGAAGGTTAGCGGCCATTAAAGGCGTCTTTCTATTGACCGTCGGACGGTCGGCAGCGCCGTCGAGCACGACGAGCAAAATTTTCGTAGCAACGTTCATGTCGCAAAAACTTGTAGCCGTCCCTGAAAACACTATGCTTAAGGTTCGGCTAATATCTTTGTTTTGCCGATTTCTACGCGCCGTAACGGGTAGATAATCTTCGCTTGTTTGTAGATATCACTTGCGAGCTTTCCGAGAACGACTTCGTGGATGAACGGTTCATAATTAAGTTCTTTGCCGCGTTGGCGCAGGATACCGTTCATGATCTCACGGATCGCTTTAATTTGAGAAGATCCTGCCCGTTTTATCGTGAACGACATTGGCTTGAGGTGGATCTTATAGCCGTCTTTTGTTGTTACAACGATATTTGACTCAACAAGACTTGTGCGCCTTTTCACTAGGCTTCTAAGGTAATCACGCGTTAGTTCGTGCCCTGTGAACCTAGTATGTGCGGACTCACCACTTACTTCGTCGATCTTGAAGTGCATTTTTACGTTTTGCTTACCCATGTCATTCGTGAGTTCGCCGAGGGTCGTATCCATGACTCTTCCAACCAGTTTCAAAGAATCGTCGGCAGGGGTGGTCCCGATGCTCGTGTTGCCAAAGATCTCAGGCGTCACAACGTCGTACCATCTCTTTGCTTTCCAGCCTTCAGCTTTCTTCCTTGTCTGTCTTCTCGCCATCCAAAAACTCCTTGCACAACCTGCAGGACACTCAATAACTTCAACAGCGCGCTTGCAATAAGCGTACGCTACGATTTAACCTCTAAAACTTACATGCATATAAATGATTGTACCATATAACACTTCTTCACAGGAACATGATCCCTTCGGGCAGCTCCTTGATCCGCTTTGCAAATTTCTGTGGCCATGATTCGATATTTAGGCCTTTTTGCGCAAAAAATGCGGCGGCCCACCTTTCCAAGCCGATGCCTGAGCACCCGGACCACAGTTCTCCTTTTTGGGTTTTTACGTTGAAACCGCGCGGATATTTGTCTCCGTTCATACTTACATTTTGAAACTCAAGCCATTGGCTGTCCGTTCGCTCACCCCGGTACGGCAAGTATGCTTCATAGTCGNNGCTTCTTCGTTGACTTGTTTAGGGCTGCCGACCCAGACGATTTCAATTCGATGAAACTCATCGACCCGTTCTATACCGTGGATGCCGCCGCTTTCGTAGCGATGTGACGTGCCAGATCGATCAAACACCTTAATCGGAAGCGACTCTAGGGAAATCGTTTCGCCCTGCAAAAATGGCCAAAACGACGGACACTGGGCGTAGCACATGCCCCCGATGGGGTCGCCAATCTTCTGTCTGATAAGCTCCACGGGAATCTCATTCGTAACTTTGTAGTAGTCTATAACATCTTCCCAGTATTCAGGGTCGCGTGTTTTAGGACTNNGAGTCGCGCCAATATTTCCTTTTCGATGATTTCCTCAAACGTGTTGAAGACTTTTGTCACTTCAGGCCCGAATATCCATTGCCCCCGGCTCACGCCGTGCTTAATCCACTGGCGCTCCTGCAGTTCAAGAGTCGGGTCGCGCCGAAAGTGACTGTCTTTTTGTGGACTTTCCCAGATCAGATCCCAGTTCTCAGCCTTTGTCCCGTAGAGTCGCTGCTTTATCTTCTCCTCGATGAGATTCACTATGCGGTCCGGGATTTTTTTCTCGATCTCTTGTTCGCCGACCGCGAGTTGCAGCGTTAGCAGTTTATCTTCGTGTGATGCCTGTTTCACAAACGGCAGTTCAATACGCACAGGCGTTTCAACCTCGATCTTTATGGTGAACTCGTTGATCTCATACCCTCTGACTCCGATCCGATATTTCGTCCCCATAGTCGCCCCTAGGGCTTTTTTAAAGCGTAAGAGCGCATCGTGCGCGCGTGTGTACCTGCCGCTGACGATTCTAACGCACAGCTCATTGCCGTGCGCGTGCCATTCGATTATTCTCGCTGCTTCATTGATCGAGTCACGCGGCACGCCTTTGATGAAAAGGGCGTTGTTAGCATCGTCAACCGCTTTCTGTAGTTCGGGATGTGCTTCTAATGGGAGATCGTCACTGAACTTAAGATGAGCTGTCAAATCAAACTCCATGTTGCGCACCTACCATTCTTTGCGCCAAAGTCGCGTGCGTACCGTTGCTGACTTTTTTCGTTTTGCACTCATTGTTCTCTGAATGTGACTAGCTACAGCAGTCGGGCGCCGCAGCCGCGTCGCGAGTTAGCTCGCTCTGAAGTCCGAGTATGAAGTGCCAGTTCTTAACTGTAATGCTTTATAGTGATCCCGATGCTAGGTAACAACGCCCCTGTGGCGGTCAAGCCTAATTGCCGAGCGCTCTGCTTACCGTCGTGGTGAGAGTGCAAAGCTTTGAAAACGCAAGATACGACCGCTGAGGGCGGCTTTGTTCGAGCCCCACACTGCAAAGCAATCGGGTGTCCGAGACGGATAGGACAAGCCACCAAAAATGTCGAGGTGGCAATCGCTTAAAAAGGTTTATATGCTTGTCAAGCTTACAAGCGTTAATTGTTGATAAGGCGAGGCATGAGTATCAAAACGTACGGAGGTCATCAATCTGCGAGACCTATTCTCTAAGCGGTCGATCGAGTCAGAGCTGCGGAATCCGACCGAGGATTTTAACTTAGAGACGCAAGAAATTGAGTACCGAAAAGAGCTTCTCACGGGCCGCGCGTGTCGAATTAACGTCAAGCGATCTGAGAGAAAGAAACAAGCACAAACCGGCATGGGATACTCTGAGTTGATTGAGCTCTCTGCGAAGAACTGCTACTTCTGTCCCGCTAACATTAAGACGGCGACGCCAATGTTCCCGTCCAATCTAGTGCGCGAAGGTAGAATCAAAGTCGGAGAGACGACCGTATTCCCCAATCTATTCCCTTTTGCGAAGTATCATGCGGTCGCGACGGTCTCGAGGGAGCATTTCCTTGGGATTGATGAGTTCACCTTAAAGCAGATACAGGATACAGTCAAAGCAAGCGTCAAGTACTTCAACTGCGTCAGATCAAAGGACCAGAAAGCCGTGTATCCAATTTTTAGTTGGAATTTCTTGCCGCCTGCTGGTGCGAGCGTGATCCATCCTCACGTCCAACTCACTGTAGACGAGCGGCCAACTAACCTCGCTTGGTTGTACCTATCAGCCTGCAAAAGATATTATGCGAAACAAAAAGAGAATTATTGGATGCACCTGCTTGAAATTGAAAAAGCAGAAGGTGAACGGTTTCTAGGAGAGATTGGAGGCGTTTCCTGGGTAACTAGCTATGTACCCCTCGGCAATGATGAAATATGTGGGGTATTCCACGATGTCTCCTCGCTGTACGGCCTTGACGACGTCTGTATCTCAGATTTGAGCAAGGGACTCAAACGGGTTTTTACAGCTTATACCTTGTACGGCGTTCACAGCTTCAATCTGAGCACATTCTCGGCGTCAAGTGAAGACGAGAGTTTCAGGCTTATCGTCAGGATTATCGCACGGCCATACCCCCAAAGCTACTACAACAATGACGCAGGCTACATGGAACGGCTTCACGAAGAAGTAATCGTCGAGTCTATTCCAGAAAAAGTGGCGTCTGACTTGAAAGAGTACTTTGGATAGGTTACTCCCTAGTGATGACAATCATGTCGTCTAAGGATTTTAATCCGAGCTTTTCAGACGATTTCACG
>PMIN01000101.1 GCA_003158275.1 Methanobacteriota archaeon | reverse complement strand
ACCATATACTTCACGCCAGCCCCAATAGCTTGTGCATTTGCGGTATGATCCTTACCTGGCTTAAATGTCTAGCAGCAACATCCATCATCTGAAAGAGCTCACTACTATCTGGCGGAACAGCGCGCAGCGTATGAGTAACTGGCTGCAGCACCAGAAGTAGATCGGTGCTGATCTCCGCGAGGCGCTGCGCAACGAATGCAATCATCTCGCTCGAAGTTTGCTTTAGTACAACGACTTTAATAAAAACGTCAGTTTGGGAAAGGTAGAACTCCTGGATAGTGCGTAGCTCTTCCCGAAGCAACAAATCATAAGTCGGGCTAGCACCGTGTTCGGGCAGTTTTATATCGCACGCAGCAACGTCCACCACGTATTTGAGGCGCCGCGCGCTGCGCGAGTCCATTCCGTTGGTCTCAAGATACAGGGGTTTGGGCAGCTCTTGCGCAAGCTCCAAGATGAACTCTGCATATAGCAAGGGTTCGCCGCCAGTCAAGCTAAGATGCGTTGTTGCTGGGGTCCATAGGCTTTCCGCAAGTTTAGCGAGATCGTTCGCTGAAATCGGATTGTGAAGTTGCTGTGCGGCATTACACCTCACCCAACTTCCGTTCTCGCAGGGTCTCGCAGATGCTGAATCACAATAAATGCACGTAAGCGGACAACCTTGGAATCTAACGAAAACGTGGCGCGTTCCGATATAGGGTCCCTCACCTTGCATCGAGTTGAACACTTCAAAAACGCTTGCTGTCGCTACCATTTTTGCTAGTACGAATTAGTATCGCCTAGGCGTTTTTGCAGAGGGTCTTCCTTGTTCAAGTCCTGAAAGGCGCGGCGTCTGCGGAGACAGGACTCGCAAACCCGACACGGAACGTCTTCAGCGGCGTAGCACGACCATGACCATTCGAGAGGCGCTTTAATGCGCAAGCCGAGTGCCGCGATCTCTGTTTTGTCGTATTCTATAAGCGGGGCAACAACCTCTACTTGACTTAGAGCAGCGTACTGCAACACATGGTTGAAAGAAGTCACGAAATCTGCAGAGTTATCCGGGAACGTGGCAGCCTCCTCTTTGTTGAATCCGACGACAACGGTTTCATAATGATAATTTTCGCAAAATGCAGTCGCAATTGAAAGAAAAACCGCATTTCGGGCAGGCACCCATACGGCTTTTGCAGTTTCACGTACTGCTGCATAATCTTCAAGCGTCTCTTTAGTGAGCTGTGGCAGTTCGTTGTCATCGGTCAGTGCTCCCTCAAAACTTGCATACCACGGCAATTCGATGATATGATGGCTCACGCGGTACGCCGCGCATATTTTGGAAGCAAATTCGATTTCTTTGACACGCGCCTTCTGACCGTAATCGAACGTTAGGCACTTAATACTGTCATAGGCGTCATACGCGAGTTTGAAGGATACTACTGAGTCCAGGCCTGCTGACAGCAAAACAACGGCTCGCGACATCTTGACGCCTCGCATTCGCAGAGTTCTATTAGGCAAAGCATTAATTAAAATTGCCTATTCATTTATTCTCATGCACAAAACTGCTGAGATTCTTGTGTCCGGCTATGTACAAGCAGTCGGCTACCGCTTGTATACTAAGCGATATGCTGATCATTTGGGCGTTACTGGTTTTGTTCAAAACTTGCCTGACGGAAATGTGAAAGTCGTAGCATCAGGCGCTGAAGAGGATCTCGCACGTTTTATTGAGCGGTTGCGGGGGGGCCCACGAGCGGCAATAGTTAAAGGCGTTAAAGTGACGTGGAAGAATGGAGAGAAAACCTCCGGAGAATTTGTTATGAGGTGAGCCGCGCTGCACAGCAGCTGTTGTGGCTCGGGCCATTTTCGGTGATCTCGCCTATCTGTAATTTCGCTCTTTACTAAGTCGCAATCTTTTATCTTGCATGGGTGCACCTCGTTCACCGGTTGTCAAAGCAAGGCTTAGCGCAAATTCCGAAACTTCCGCACCTGCTTTGCGGCCTACATCGTTGAGATGGGGTCTATCTAGATTAACCGCAGATCTTGTGCAATAATGAAGCTGCGAGCGTCAAGCGAACCATAAGAGCTCACGTCGCGCTCGTCGTGTGCGTTTTTGGCAACGTCTCAGCACGTTGTAGGCAAGCGTCCTAAGAAGAGACGGATGCAAGTCACGCTGCCAATTCTCAACTGCTTTTCTAGGCGACAATGATGTGCGCACACTCGACGGATTACGTCCATCGTCGCCGAGAATCGGTCATTATATCAACAAGCGTCGGTTTTTTCGCGGAGAGGGCATTTTTTAACGCCTCTTTCAGATCTTGTGGGCCTTCAACCGTAAATCCCTCCCCTCCGCATGAGTCTGCATAGCGAGCAAAATCGATCCTGTGCAAGTCGGTGGCAAAATGCGGAACGCCCGCTTCGTCCTGCTCGTGTTCAATCATGGCAAGTTTGGCGTTGTCCAGCAATACAACCGTTAGGGGCAGCTCGTTGACTACAGCAGTGGCGAAGTCGCCCATTACCATCGTGAAGCCTCCGTCGCCGGTCGTACAGACGACTTGGCGCTCAGGATAAACTAGTTGTGCAGCCAGTGCTGCCGGCAGGCCAAAGCCCATAGAGGCGACATATCCGGAT